>JAZRTH010000116.1:0-19793 GCA_045651945.1 Thermoguttaceae bacterium | reverse complement strand
TCCTGACGATTTTGGCGGCGCATTCGTTCTCAACAGCGTTTGAGACGTCAGCGGCTGTCTATAAAACCAAGAATTTTGTCGTTCAAACAGCTGACCCGGAATTGGCGCGCGAGTTTGCTTTGACGTGCGAATACCAGCGTCGGAAGCAGGCTATTGACTGGCTCGGCGCGCCGCTTCGCGACTGGGCGAAACCGTGTCAGGTCAAAGTGAAAGTTGGCGAAAATCTGGCGCCCGGCGGGGCGACAACGTTTGTCTTTTCAAACGGCGAAGTTTACGATTGGGATATGAACATTCAAGGGTCTGTAGAACGGATTATTGATTCCGTCATTCCCCATGAAGTTACTCATACGATTTTTGCCTGTCGATTCCGTCAGCCGGTGCCCCGTTGGGTAGACGAAGGAGCAGCAACCAGCGTCGAGCATATCTCAGAGAGAACAAAGTATCGCAATATGCTGGTCGAATTCCTGCAAACCAATCGAGGCATTGCGTTTAGAACAATGGTCAACGCCAAAGAATATCCGAAGGACGCCATGCCATTTTACGCTCAAAGCTATACGGCTGCTGAATATCTAATTGCACGCGGCGGACGTCAACGATATATTGCCTTTGTCGAGATGGGAATTCAAACCAACGACTGGAGCAAAGCGCTGCAGCAGTATTATGGATACGAAAATTTGGCGCAGTTTCAGAACGTCTGGCTGGGGTGGGTTTCCAATCGATTCCCGACAATTGATAACGATTTAATGCAAGACGACGTTCGTCTGGCAAGCGTCAATCCGCAATCCATGTTAGAACCTGACGGACAATACGCTCGAGTCGCTCGTCCTGAACCGAATTTAATGCTTCGCACGCCGGTTTCAACGGCTCATCCTAATTCAGTCGTGGCGGCAGCCTACAATGCGCCAGCGACTCAAAATGCGTCTCCGATTTCAGACTCCATTCCTCAGCCGGATGGCGTATGGAATGAAATCGCCCCGGCATCATATAATGAAATCGCTCCCGCTGCCGAAGTTCAGTCGCCGAAAGTTAAACTGAATTGGCTTCCGGGAGATGCGCTTCCCCTCCACGCAGACCCGCTAAACACCCAACGATAAGTCAGATTGGTCAAATTTGGCGGGTTAGCATACCCATTTAAAATCTTTTTTAAACCTTTTTCTAACTATTTTTTACTCCCTACTGGCATTTCTCAAAAAAAAGTATATAATATATTAGTAAAACATTGAAGCTGCGAGGCGAGAGGAGCGCATCGAGCTAATTGTTAACTACCCACCTACTAATTAAAAATTATACTATGGGAGCGCCAAAAATTGCTATCGTTGGTCGACCGAACGTCGGAAAATCCAGTTTGTTCAACTGGCTGGCTGGCAGACGTATTGCTATTGTCGATCCCACAGCGGGCGTAACTCGCGACCGGGTCAGTCATTTAACGCCGATTAAAGATCGCTATGTCGAACTTATCGACACCGGCGGAATGGGCGTCAAAGACGAAGACAATCTAACCGACGACATCGAAAAGCAGATTTCTATTGCGATTGAGTCTGCCAATATCGTGCTGTTTGTCGTAGACGTCAAAGACGGCATCACGCCGCTGGACGAACTGGTCTCCCGAAAGCTTCGACCTTTAGACGTCCCGGTATTAACGGTGGTCAATAAAATTGACCATTCCCATCTTCTTGCCGGAGCAGACGAGTTTTATAAATTCGGGCGAAAGATTATTCCTGTCAGCGTTATGCACAATCATGGCAAAGACGGATTAATAGCGGCGATTTACGAAAAACTGCCGCCCAGCGATATGAAAGAGGGGCCTGTTCAGGACGATGCGATGAAAATCGCCATTGTCGGACGTCGAAACGTAGGCAAAAGTACGTTTATCAATACGCTGGCTCAGGAGCCTCGCATGATTGTCTCCTCTGTACCTGGTACAACCAGAGACAGCGTCGACGTTACCTTTGAACTGGACGGGAAAACGTTTATCGCTATTGACACGCCTGGTTTTCGCCGCAAAAAGAGCGTAACAACCAACATCGATTTTTACGGCACTCATCGGGCGGAACGCTCTATTCGCCGGGCGGACGTCGTCCTTCTGTTTTTCGACTGCATGCAGCGTATCAGCAAAGTCGAAAAGCAGCTTACAGACTACATCGTTCGAGAATGCAAACCCTGTATTTTCGTTGTCAATAAATGGGATTTGGTTCCTCCGGGAGTTCCGTTTGAACGCTGGGTTCGGTATCTTCGCAGCACGTTCCGAACGATGCCGTACGTGCCAATCGCGTTTATTACCGGTCAGACGGGTAAAAACATCAAGCCGCTTTTGCAGCACGCCAAAATGCTCTTTAAGCAGAGTCAGCAGCGCATTTCCACATCGACGCTCAACAAGCTGGTTCGCGCCGCGATTGAACACAACCCACCGCCGGTGCGTCAAAACAGACGTCCCAAAATTTATTACGCCACACAGGTTGCCGTTCAGCCGCCGACGATTGCGTTATTTTGCAATAATCCGGCTTTAATTGAAGAACCGTATCGCCGGTATTTGCTTAGCATTCTGCGCGATTATCTGCCTTTTGGCGAAACGCCCATTAAAGTGCATTTCCGTAAACGGGAAGACTTTGACCGAACTAACGAAATCGACAAAGAGATTGCTCCAACCGAACAGACAGCGGACGCTTCTAAATCATTCCATCAAAGAATGTTGGAAGAATTCCCTGTAGAACAGCCAGAAGACGAGGAATTCGCTTTTCTCTCATCAGACGAAGCGGAATCGGAGTCAACTCAACGCAATTCAGACACGATCGTTTTTGGCGGATTAAAATCCGATCCGGACAATTGCGCTGATTACATAGAGGAAGACGCTATTTCTGACGACGGCACAACTGTTGACGAAATAACTCCAGATGAACAATTAGAGGGTTTTGATAAAATATAAAGTTAAAATTATCTCTTTTTGTTAGTTGTTTTTAAAAAATTTTTAAGATTTTTAAACAAACCGATTGAAATTTACAAATCGCCTGTTATAATTACTTAAGAATTACGTTTATATTATTGAGACCTGAGTCTCAAGTTTTATTTATTATTTAACGCCATGTTAGTATTATCCCGAAAAGTTGGTGAACGCATTTTGATAGGGGATAATATTGCCATTACTGTCGTTCGCGTTGCTCAAGGCGCGGTGCGAATTGGCGTTGAAGCTCCCGAAAACCTCAATGTTGTTCGAGAAGAAGTGGTAATTCCAATTTCGCCGGAATCGCCAGCGGAAGATGAAGTTAAAGAAGATTTGCCAAAAACAAAGTCCAAAACCTCAAAAAGGAAATAAAAAGCATGTTGTGTCCCTACTGTAATTCAGAAACGTCGAATGAAAACGGCGTTTGTCAAAATTGTGGGCGTCCGATTACCAAATCCAGTTCCTTTGAACAAGTAAAAACAACGCCTACGATAGATGAAGAAAGACAATACCCAACGCTTCACTGGCGTTGTACGTGGTTAACTCTGTTTTTCCACCTGTTAAACGCTGTGATTTTTGCAGCCATTCTTGCAGGCGGAATTTGGGTGTTGTACCACTTCTATGGAACGAGCAAGATTCTTGTCGATTGGAAGCAGACCATTTGGATCGTCGCCATGGCGATTCCTTCGTTGTATTTCATCCTTGGATTTTTGTCTTTTATTTACAACTGGTTTATCAAAAGGTATGAACTTCGTCCCAAGGAACTCAGGTTGATTAAAGGCATTTTTAACATGACAACCAATTCCACGTTGTTGGAAATGTTATGGGGTATGAAATTGCGTCAAAACTTGATTCAAAGAATGTTGGGAACCGGTAGAATTACGCTTTTTTCAGATGACGTTACCTCTCCGGAGCTTCATATTAACGATATTGGCGCCATTCGCCCCCGTTTTAACGAGTTGGCTCGTTATCAGGATTACGCATTGGACTGTTCAAACGTTAAAGTTGAAAGAGACGATGTTAAAGACACGTCAAAACAGGTATGGCGTTACAGCTGGCGCGATTTGATTGACGAAATAATTTGGGGCGTTATTATAACGGGCGGTTTAATCGCTTTGGGATATTTTGTTCCATGGGGAAACGATTATCTCCGTTATTCGCTTTTGTTGATCATTCCAGTTTTATACTGGATTTGGCTGATCTGGACGTTTATTGACAAAATCTGGTGCACCAAATACACGCTTTATAATGCAACTCTGGTTAAAGAGTCCGGGCTGTTTTCCAAAAAGATAAACGTCTATGTATTGTGTCACATTAAGGATTGCGAGATGTCTCAGAACCTCTGGCAAAGAATTGTTGGAGACGTTGGAAACATTACTCTCTACCTGAAATGGGAAAACAAAGACGCCGACGCAGAAGGCGGTTCACGTTCAACAACAAAGAAAGACGTTCTGCATGGTCTTATAAACCATAAAAATAAATATGACACGCTCAAAGATCGCTGGCTTCGCGAGCGTCATCGACGCCAAGCCGGGTCTTAACAGTCTGTAAGAGTCCGTTTCAGAGGAAACGTTATTCTTTCCTCTCTTTGGAAAAGTACAAGTTATTAAAAGCGTTGACAGGCGGTTGTCAACGCTTTTTTATTTACACAAAACGCTTCGAAGCTAAACGATGTAGAAACGTGTGAATTCGCCAGCGACGCTGAAATGACAAGAAATCATCAAGGATTTATTTGAGAAGACTCATTCATCTTCGTCTTCGTCATAGTCGTCATCGTCGTAGTCGTCGTCATCTTCATCCCAATCTTCGTCATCTTCATCCTCGTCCCAATCGTCTTCGTCCCAGTCTTCATCGTCGTCTTCTTCGTCGTCTTCGTCGTCTTCTACTTCCTCCCAATCTTCATAATCTTCATCGTCGTCTTCGTCGTCTTCATCATCGTCATCGTAATCCTCGTCGTCATCTTCGTCGTCCCAGTCGTCCTCATCGTCGTCGTCCCAGTCGTCTTCATCATCGTCTTCCCAATCTTCGTTTTCTTCATCGTCGTTGTAATCGGATACAACTGCGGCAGAAACGTTGTCTCCCAGCTGGAACGAATCAAACAGGTTGTTGTCTCCCATTTCGATAGCGGATGGATTAGTAATTGTGTGAAGCATGGAAATCTCCTTTGTGTTAGACGATTCTGAAGTGGAATCGTCAGAATCAACCGTAACGTCAGTCGCCCCGACCGCCGGAGTTTCAGGACTGGCGTTGAATGAATTATCTTGCGATGAACTGCTTTTTGAAGCGTCATCAGGCTGGCTCTTCCCGGATTTTATCGCCCCGTCAGAGTATTCGTCTTTAACGGAATTTCCCGGATTAACCAAATTTTCTGTATTTTTTTCAATTGTCAGGTCATTAAGGCTGTTTAAGCCAAAGTCCGACAGGAACAGCTTGGTTGTTCCGTATAAAAACGGACGTCCCAAGTCGTCTGACCGACCGACAATGCGGATGTAGCCGCGATCCATCAAATTACGCAGCGTTTCGCCGCACTGAACCCCGCGAACAGACTCGATTTCTACTCGTAAAACCGGCTGCTTGTCTGCAACAATCATCAGCGTTTCCAGCGCAGACGGCGTCAGCTTGAGCTGCGTTTCACGCCCTCGGTGAAGTCGTCTTAACCACGGGCTGAACTGTGGACGCGTCATGAGCGAATACCCTCCCGCAACCGGAAGAATTCGGAACGCATATCGCCGCGCCCGATACTGGCTGTTGAGTTGTTCAATAAGAACTTTCACTCTGGAGCCGTTTTCTATATGGGCGTACTGCGCCAGGCGGCGCAAACCCCAAGGCTCTTTAGCAAGAAACAGGACGGCTTCCAACCGAGCCTGTTCCGTAGCCAGGTCCTTTAAATCGACTACTTTTTCTTTTGGTTTTGGCGCGCCGGACGATTCCACCCGAAGGGTAAACGATTTCGACAACGGTTTTGGCGGAGGCGTTATCGGAATTACGTCTGACGGAGGCGTTTCCGGATCGACTTCAAATTTGATTTTTAATTCAGCGTTCTTTTCCGGTTTTGAAAAGTTGGTTCGTTTAGATGAATTATACAATCCATGTAAACGCGCCGACGGGTTTGACGTCTGAACGTTTGGGGCGGACCGCCAATTATTTTGCGATCTGCGCGCTGCGCTGCCGACAGACAAACTCCTTTTTTTCACGTGAACGCCTCCTGCGTTTCAAACCTGATGCATCTCGCCAATTGTCAAACGCCTTGTATTAAGGCGACCTTCAATATAACGTATTCTCTATATTGGTACAATAGCGATTTTACGCAATTCCAGTTCTTCGCAGAAAAACTTCTGCAACTGTCATTAAAACGCCCAGCCAAAGCAGATACTGCCAATACCGGTACGTTTTAGGAACAGACGTTTCTGACTTGTCGAAAATGCGGCTGGCTTCGATAACCGGCGGCAAAGACGCTTCCACAAGCGCGGCGGAACGATCTGGACGGAATTCATCTGTATAATTTTGAACGATTCCCGCCTTGCCTGTCCAAACGACTTTGCCGTTTTGAACAATATCGACTTTACTTTCACCCAAAGCAGGAAGCGTATCCAGTTTGAATACGCCCGGCGCCGCCTGATTCATCTGGAACGTCTTTCCTGTGGAATCCGTCAGCGTACATTGAAGGTCAGCCTGAGCGACAGAGCCTTTGACGGTAATCGAATTGTTGTCAGTTAAAATGGAATACTGTTCTGCCGAGTCTGGACGTCGAACGAAATTGACCAGTCTCGACCAGAACGGACCGAAACCGTCCCATCGCAGCCAGGCGCGGCTCCAGCGGCTTTCGACGTCTGACGTAAACGCGACAACGGCTCCTTTGGACTGGCGGTATCGTCTCCAGGAAAGAATCGGATCTGAAACGCCGTTGAGTTCCGGCGCTGCATAAACGACTGTGGCGTCTGGCTTCGCCTGAGTCTGAACGTATCCCAGCAGCGACGGCGACTTGCCGGCGTCAAACTTGCCCAACGTCGAAAGGGAACTGGCTGTTTGAAGTTTTGTCGTTCGTTCGATAATTCCGATTTTTGCCGCAGCTGTCGTTTCCACAGCGAAAATTGCCGGCAGTTCTTCAGGATTTTTACAAATGTACGAAGTCCCTTTGCCGTGTTTCGCCAGATCGGCAAGAATCTGTGGATCCGCTTCCTCTCCGACGGCGACAGACGACATGGTAATTCCCTTTGAAGCAATTTGTTTTGCCAGCGCATCAAAATCGCCCGGCTGAGAAACGCCGTCTGTCAAAACGATAATGTGCTTCAAATCGGAGAAGGATTCGTCCAACGCCTGACAGGCGCGATTGAGCGCAGGATAAAGATTGGTTCGCCCTTCCGCTTTAATAGCGTCAATCTTTTCCAGAATGGCGTCTTTGTCTGTTACCTGAGTTATCGGGACGTTCCATTCATAGTTGTCTTCGTAGGTAAGAATTCCCAGTTCATCTGTTGGAGCGAGGACGTCTAACGCCCGGCGCGCCGCTTCTTTTGCCAGTTCGATTGCCGCTCCCGCGTTCATGGAATCGGATCGGTCTAAAACCAGAACCAGCGCCAGCGACTGCCGCGGCTGCTTTTCCTGCGGAATACATTCAACCGGCATGAGTTCTTCCAGCTTCGTTCCATGCCAGCCGCCAGCGGTAAACGACTGGTCTCCGCCCAGAGCGATAAGTCCTCCGCCGTTATTAACGTACGATTCCAACTGATTCTGATTATCTTCTGACAGTTCAGTCGCGGGAATATTAGACAGAATAACCGCCTCGAACTCGTCCAGTTTATTGGGGAATTCGTTTGCCGAACACGGCGTAACAGTCAGGAATTCTCCCGCCAGAGCTTTGGAAAGCGGAGCCGCCAGATTCTTCTTGTTCTCGACCAGCAAGACTTTCCCCTGCGGCAAAACAGACGTTGCAACAAAATATTGATTGTTCGCCCAGAGCGTGTCAGACAGTTCCGTTCCTTCAACGCTTGTCAGCTGCGCTTGAAAAACGTACGTCTGCGCTTCAGACGGCGTGAATTCAAACTGAACGCTTTGCAATCCAGGGCGAGAAAATTCAATCGTCTGCGGAGCAAATTGAGACGCGGAAACGTCGTCAGCTTTTGTTTCCTCGTTCTTTTGAAGCGTCAGAGCAACAACGGCTTTTTGATTGAAATTGGATTTGACCAGAACCTCGATGGCAATCGGCTGACCGACTCTGGCGCGCTGCGGAGCGGAAACCGTTTCAATACAGATTTCCGGCTGCATGGACTTATTGGAAATGTCAATTCTATGAGCGGAAATCCCGAATTTGTTGACCTGTTTGTGAATCTCCGGAGCATCGTCTGCCGATTGGAAATCGGAAACTATCACGACTTCGCCAACGGAATCTTCTGGAACAATCGCTTCCGCCAAAACCGTCGCCTTGGAATAGTCTGTATGGCTGACGTCTAACGGCTCCAATGGGGATTTCTTTTCATCTCCCGGCTTGAGCGGCTGAGTCGAAACCGTTCCCGGCTTCCCTGCAAAAGACAAAACCGCGTACTGGTTGTCGCCTTTGTTTTTCAGAGCTTCTTCCAGAACGGCTTTATGGGCGTCGTACCCGCCGTCGGGAACGCTCCCGGACTGGTCAAGAGCAAACAGAACGAACTTCTGGAAGTTCTGCTCAATTCGCTGCGGTCCAGCCAAAGCAAAAACAAGCGCTAAAACTACGCCTGCTCGCAGGCACAGCAGCAGAATCTGCATGTACGCCGGGAAATGCGTCAACGACCGCCATTGCCAAATTAATATGGGAATCAGCGCCAATACTGCCGCCAGAAAAATCGGGCGCGCCAATCCAAAGCCGAATATAAACGAAAGCATGATTGTAATCTTTTTCTAAAAATCAGGGTTTTTAATGAAAAAAGCCTTTTACTCTTTTCGTAGCCCCCAGATTTATCTGGGGGACGTGTTAAAAGCATTCCTCTCTAAAACGCTTTCCTCCCGAATCTCTGCGCCCCTTTAAGGGACGCAGAGATTCGGGGTTTGTGCGTTGGATTATTATTCTATGTTGTATATGATCCCACGCCTAAAGGCATGGGCTACGATAATAACTTTATCTCTCAGCGCTAATGATGGCGCTCTAAAATAATAACGTTATGCAACGCCTTCTTTCAATGCGAATTCTATCGCATAGAAATCGTATAAAGCGTGAGCGGCAACAGGGGCAATGAGCGATCCCGTCCAGAGGAAAACCAGACAAAAAAACGCTCCCAATAGCGATGCAATGAAAAAGTACATCAGCGTAATGTGATGTCCCAATCCAAACAGAACCGAGGAAACGACGATTGCCGCAAAAACATTCATATTATATTCCAGTCCCCATGACCAAAATTCAAAAATCGCTGCAAAAATAAAACCGCGAAATAAAATCTCTTCTCCGACTCCCGCCAACAGGGAGACGAGAAATCGATTAAAATGCGATGTATTTTTGAACGCTTCGTTGACAATCTCTTTAGTCTTTTCGGAAACCGTTTTCAGTTGAGACCACGGAAGATGATCCAAAATCGTGAAAACGACTCCCATAACCGCCGCAATACCAACGCCCAGCGCAAGTTGATTAAAAACGTCTGCAATGTCTGAAGTTTGAAACGCTTTCCCTAAATCCAGCCCGCAAAACAACGCCAACAATGCGCCCAACAGAGCCATTGCCCCTTCAAATATAATCATGTGTAATACAAAGCCATTGGTATTCATATCAATAATTATAGTCAAACGCGTTTTCTTTGCAAGGGCTAAACGAAAAAGGGAACAAAAAGGAGCAAAAAAATTTACAATTCCTGTTAAGAGTCTGTTAGCAAATAATTCAGCGGCAAAAATCATAGAAAAAGACGGTCAGATTACAGAAAGGAAGCGCTTCCATTCTGCAGCCTGACCGTCTTCGTTTATAAGAACGCCTGTTTTTTCGTTTCGACGAAACTATCTGTGACTGATTACAGCGTCTGGACAAACGGTTTCAAAGTTCGGCGTGAGGTCGATTTCGAGTTTGCCTGTTACCAGCTTGAGCAAATCGCCGGCGACGCCCTGAACGAGCGGGGTTTCCCAGTGGTTGTTGCCGTGTCCGAGGGCGGAATAGGCGACAATGCCTTTTCCTTCTTTGCGCGCCCAAACGCAGGGGAAGTCCGGGCGATTATAGCAGTCGCCGTTCATGCCTTCCGTCTGAAGCAGCAGGAAAACGTGCATGTCTTTGGCGAGATGTTTGTTAGCATACCATTCATCGTGATGGCGAATCGGTCGTTCAAAGCCTTTCAGACAGGGCAGTTCCGGATCGATCGGCTTGAGGGTCGCTTCCTGCTGCGCTCCGTGCGAAATGAACTCGCCGCCAATCATGTTGATGTAATCGTTGCGCTCTTCCTTCGGGACGTCCTTGTATCCCCCGCCAACGCGCCACGTATCGGTTGCGGAATGGAATCCGAGGAACCCAACGCCGGAACGAATCGCTTCAAACAGATTTTTGGCGCCCTGTTTCGACAGGCATTTTCCCGGGCAGCGATTATTTGTAGTGTCAAGATTGCCGCTGGTATAGAAAACAATCGCATCGTACTGGGACAAATCGCCGTCAAAGACGGTTCCGTCTTTTGTGCAGACGACTTCAATGCCGTTCTTTTCGCCGAACTCTTTGAGGAACGAACCGCAAACGCCCAGTTTGCCGTCGTTGTCCATCGTTGGCGGGTGAATGAACCCAGCGGAATAATCGTAGTACAAAACTTTCTTCTTCGGCTCGTCTGCCAAAACGGAGACGCTGGACATGGTCGCCAAAGCGGCTCCCAGACCGGTTAAAGCAATAAAATCTCTTCTTTTCATGATGTAACGGGGGGGAAAATTGTTAAGGGAAATGGGGAAACGAAAAATATTCTGAAAAAACGCTCTTTCTCGAAAAGCGAATTATGAATGGTTGTTATCGACGATTATTGGACCGTCCCATGAGGGCGGCTGCGTAGTACAAAAGCGTAAACACTGCCTGAACTGTAGCGGCAACATACGTCAGCGCGGCGGCATATAATGCGCTGCGAACCAGTCCCACGCCTTCGCCTTGAACGATGTTGGAATTGTTGAGAAAAACTTTCCCGCGAGCCGAAGCGTTGTATTCAACCGGCAGATTGACAAGCTGAAAGAACGAGACAAAGGCAAACAGCCCCAACCCGAGCCACGCCAGACCAGTCATATTGGCGCCAATCCCGGCTGCAAACATCGCCATGCCAGCGCCGCCGCCAATGTTTGCCATCGGAACGGCAAGATTGCGGATTACCAGCGGAGCGTAATGCGTTCCATCCTGAACCGCATGACCAGCTTCGTGACAAGCAACGCCGACGGCGGTTGCGGTATAGCCGTCGTAAATATCTGTACTGAGGTTGAGCGTTTTGTCTGACGGATTATAATGGTCTGTCAAAAAACCGTCAATTTTGTTGATTCTGACGTGCTGAAGACCGTTTGCATCCAACATTTGTCTGGCGGCTTCCGCCCCCGTAATGCTGGTTGTATATTTTTGACCGTTTGTAACAGCCGATTTAAGCCACCCCTGAGCGAACATGCCAAGCAGAGCTGGAACGCCTGCAACAATTAAATACAAAAGCGAGTTTTCCATTCTTTAACTCCCGTATTCTTACTTTTTGAAAAAATCAATCTTTGTCTTTGAATTCTATACCCTTCAACGGACATCTTGCCAAAACCGCGTACAGCGGTCCGCGGCGCGTCAGTTCAGAAGACAGAACGTCTATATGCGTTACATACGTTTTCCCTAAATCGCAGCGCGGATACTGGGCGATCTTTTCGCTCAAGTCCCTTAACGCCGCTGACGGCTTGCGGATTCTGCCTAACGTGATGTGCGGAACGTACGGCTTGTTTTCTCGAACGAACCCTATTTTAATCGCCGCCGCTTCAACCGCGTTAAACGCTGCGGTAAGCTGATTGGATGGATCTTCTACGCCCACCCAGACCGTTCTCGGCATCTCGATTTTCGGGAACGCGCCTGCGCCCATCGCATGAATTTCAAACGGGGGAACGTCCTTAACCGCCTTTTGGAATTCCATGCAGACGTCCGCCATGTCTTCCCGTTCGACGTCGCCGAGGAACTTGAGCGTAACGTGAAACTGCCCGGACTCCACCCACTTAATATCGGCGCCGCAGGACGCGAAAACCGTCATGAGCTTTTCAATTTGAAGAGCGCTTTTCTGAGCGATTTCGACAGCGACAAACATGCGAACCAGTTCTTTGAACTTGGGCATTTTGATTCTCCTTTGGCGACCAGGGGCGCATAAAAAAACGGAATCAGAAATGTTCCGATTCCGTATTCCGTATTATTTTACTCTATTTTTGTCGTCAACCTTGACAACGGTTGGCTTATGCGAATGAGCGGCAGTGTCTGAGTAGTTGGCGTACGTGATAATCACAACTTTATCGCCGATATAGCCGTTTCTGGCGGCAGGCCCGTTAAGCATAACCGTTCCCGACCCGGCGGGGGCTTCGATAGCGTACGTGATAAGCCGGTCGCCGTTTGAGCAGTTGAGAACGTGAACTTGCTCACCAGGCAGAATGTCGGCGGCTTTGAGCAGGTCGGAATCAATGGAGATGCTGCCCTCGTAGTCCAATTTCAGCGCAGTTAAAGTAGCGCGGTGGATTTTCGATTTGAACATGATTCTTTCCATGGGGAATACGCTCCTGATCAATCAACGGTTTACCGGAAAAAGTCAATCTGCCGCCCAAACAATCCCAGACGGTTTTGACTATATATTATTTTAGCACAATTGCACTTTGACGCAAGAGGGAGCAAATGCTCCCTCTACAATTATTTAGATTGTCCTTCTTGTGGCGCTTGCGTTTTCTCGCAACTCGCAACTCGCTACTCGCAACTTAACCCTATTTCCCGACGACTTTTCTCAGATAGTCAATGCTTCTGGCGGCCTGGTCGAGGGAGCCGCATTCAACGGAAAGGACGATGTCCTGCGGCAGGGGTCGGATAATAGCGACAATCTTTTCCCAGTCGATAACGCCGTCTCCGCAGGCGCAGCCGACAGCCGTGCCCATCACCTTGCCGCGTTCGGCGTTGGACTGTTCCACGGAAATGTCTTTGGCGTGCATGTGGATAATGCGATTCTTAAACCGCTCGACCTGTTCGACCGGGTCCAGCCCGCCCAGATAGGCGTTGCCGGTGTCGAAGTTGGCGCCAATATACGGCGAGTCCACCAGATTGAGGATTCGTTCGTACTTGTCCGGCACGAGAGAGTACGTCTGATGGGTTTCCAGCCCAATTTTGATAGCGCGGCGGGCGGCGACTTTCGACGCTTCCATAATCGAGTATTTAATCAGAACGAAATCTTCCTCTTCGGTCGTCCAGGTCTGTTTGTGACCTTCGTGCGTGTTGATAATCGGCGCGCCGCATTCTTTGGCAAACCGAGCCGCCTGTTTGAGGTATTCAACCGCAATTTCCGGCTTGGACAGCTGAGAGTGGGACGAAAACGCCGACAGTTTCAGCCCGGCGGCTTCGACGGCGTCGCGAATGCGGAACGGGTCGTCCAGCATCGAGACGCTATGAAAATATCGCGCTTCCGACAGCAGTTCGCGTCCCCAGTGAACCATCGGCTCGATGTATTCGTAACCGAGTTCTTTGGCGAACTGAACGCCCCATTCAAAACTCTTGTGGCTGGTGCGAACCGCTTCCAGATTTAATCCGATTCCAATTTTACCCATTGTTTTCTCCTTGGCTAATGTAGGGGGGTGAACATAAGGTTTATCCGGGACTGAGCGTCTATTGTTGCGAGATAGCTTCTAGCCCCTAGCCTTTAGCTGATAGCTTTGCTTAGAGCTGCAAACGCCCAAGCTAACGGCTAGCGGCTAATAGCTAACAGCTGGCCTTACCCGAAGAACCATTTGATTTACATTATACCATAGAACAAAATAAAATCAATTGTCTATTTTTGGGAAATTTATTGTGATTTTTGGGCGCTTTGTAGAATACATGGTTCTGCCGTAATCTGGAACCAAGCTTTACTGGATGAGTCTGTAGTAGTTTCCCCAATCTTCAACAATCGGTTTCCAGCCGTGCTGTTCCAGTTTGGTCAGGAACTCGTTAAAGCTGTCAGCAATTTTGATTACGAAGATATCGTCTCTCTTAAAGCCCAGCAAGCTGCGCCAATGCCACCAAGGGAGATTTTCTTTAAATGGCCACAAATATTCGTATCGATAAATACCGCCGTTGTTTGCGTTATAAACCAGAACACCTTCATCGTCTCCGCATTCCAAGCCGCCGGTTCCATGACCAAAAATGTAACAGTTCTCGACAGGAAAGCCTAACCGGTCTTCACGAAGCGGCTTAAACGGAAATCGAATATTGAAATCGCCGCGTTCGTACACGACGTTTTCATTCTCTTTAACGTCTGGAAATAACCGGTCAACGGTTACCGAGTCGTTATCAAAGACTTCACGATAGAAATTGAGAATGCTCTGGTCAACCGCCTCGCCGTAACAATTCTCAATCTCCTGCAGTTCATCAGAATCCAAGATATCGTCTGCGTTTTCCGATAAGTTGTCGCCGCCGGTCATTTCGGACAGCCCAAGTTTATTCAGCAGTTCTGAAAACGAATCCGCAACCTTAAACGTCTCGACAAACGGGCTTTGATAATAAAAACCTTTCTTCTCCGGAATATACAGCAGAACTTCATTGGGCGGATTGTTTTGATCGTCCCCCCGCTGTGCAATCATAAACGCGTTCCCGTACGGTTCAGGGCTGAAAAACGCCAGATCAATTTTCGCATAGAAATCGTTGACGTTTTGTATTGAATTCTGATACGGACTAAAATGCAAGTCGTTGTTCTCAATTTGTTCAAAATTGTTTTCAAAGAACGACTTCACATCTTGCCTGTCGTCGGCGCTGAGCGTTTCCAAAAAATTGGCGTAAGATAAAGACATTTGCGTTCTCTCCTATAGTAATAGAAAACATTCTCTCCTTATTCCACGTACAAAACCCAGTCGGCGTCGTTGGGTTTCTTCGGGAGTGCGGCGGTTCCGGATTATTCTTTCCAAACTCCGTATGCCAGAAATTGGCTTTATTCCCGTCGCAGGCGAAAACGGTTTTGTATCCCGGATAGCTTTGGCTGTCCGTTTTGATGGATATAATTGCAGTTTCCTCTGCGAACGCCGCTACCGTCAAAAGACACGCCGCCAAAATCAAAATGCTGGTTTGAATTGTTTTTATGGGTCAATATTGAGCGTTAAAGAACAGGAATAATTTCGCTGTTGGGGAATTCCCTATATGATTATTATAAAACCCTGTTAAACAATTTGCAAGGGAGAAAGGATAAAAATGAATAAAAATAATTTGCGAGTTAGATTGAAAGCGCCCGGCAATTATGAGCTCTTCCTCCACTATGAAATATTCGGCATATCCACTTGTATAAAACTAAAAAAATGTTATAATGAACAAATGTGGATTACTTAATATCAACTTTTTAAGCAGTTTTACAGATGAATCTTCGCACAGCTTTTACCTTGATCGAGTTATTGGTAGTGATGACTATCATTGCCATTCTCATTGGAATAACGCTTCCTGCTATCAATAGCGCTCGTGAAACTGCCAGACGAACAATATGCACTAATAATCTGACTCAGCTTTCTCGCGCTATGACAACTCACGTTACAGCGCAAGGTTTTTTCGCCTCTGGGGGCTGGGGTTGGTTCTGGATCGGAGAACCGGATTGCGGATACGGCGCCCAGCAGCCGGGCAGTTGGTTTTTCAGTATTTTGGATTATATGGAACAGGGCAACATCCGGAATCAGGGGCTGGGGTTGGATGGAACGCCGCGAAAAGAAGCGCTCAAACTCCGAATGAAAACTCCAATTCCGATTATTAACTGTCCTGCCAGAAGAACCAGAAACGTCTATCCAACCAAGACGGAAGACAGAAACAAATATCTCACCCAGGCGAAAGACCATTCATTTGTCGGGCTAAAAGGAAATGACAAGGCTTCCGTTCAATACCTTTCCAATGTCGATGAATGTATCAAGGGAGACTATGCGTCCAATGCCGGAACGTGGGGGAACGATATTTTTGGGCATAAAATTACCTACATGGTTAATGCCAATTCATTTAACTATACAGACTCTAACCAAAATGGCAAGGATGCAAAATACACTTCTTTGAGAGTCTGCAGCAAAAATGGCGGTCGTAACGGGATCAGTTTTTTGTTTAGCGAAGTTACGCCGGACGAAGTTGAAGACGGTCTGACAAATACGTATATGCTGGGAGAAAAATATCTCAATACGTACAAGTATATTGTTGACAATGGAACCAGCAATGCTGATAACGAATCCGTATACGATGGAGCCGACAACGACAATCAGCGAATTGCAGCTGGCGGTCCGATGAAGGACAGAAAGAATCACACCAATCTTGATAAATTTGGTTCCGCTCACCTGTATTCTTTCAATATGGCGTTTTGTGACGGTTCCGTTCGACGCGTAAATTATAACATCAACGAAAAGATACATACAAATTTGTGCAACCGCCGCGATGGGAATAAAATAACAGACTGGTCTTCAATAAGCGACAATTAACGCTTAGGTTATTCATCCATGTTTTATTCGTTGTTCAAATCAGCAAACAGCCGGGCAAAACGAAACGAAAATCGTCTTGTCAGTTGTTTATTTCGACCAGCGCAACGATCCAGCCCCTACCATATTCTCTGAAACAGATATAATCGTTATTATGAAAATAATAATTATTGGCTATGGACCAGCTGGAATGGCGGCGGCAATTGCTGCCGCGCAAAATCCCAATAACGACGTTACCGTTTTGGAAAAGAACGATATTCCCGGCAAGAAACTGCTCATTTCCGGGTCTGGTCGCTGCAACGTAACTAACGGCATTCAAATCGAAGAGTTTTTTTCTCGATACGGAGGACGCGACAGGTTTGTCAAACCCGCTTTACTCTCGTTTACGAATCGGGATTTAATGAACTTTTTCGATTCCAGACGCGTTCGTATGACAACGATGGAAAACGGGAAAGTGTTTCCCCGCTCTGAACGAAGTCGAGACGTACATCAGGCGTTGCCGTGCATATCCATGACCCTGCGCCGCGGAGGGCGAAAAGTTGTCGACTTTTCCGGCGACGTTCTGATTACGCACACCGGCTTTTCCGGACCGGGAATTCTCGACAACAGCCGATTCATGTCCCCCGGGGATCAGATTTCTATTTGCTGGATTGACACGTACACCGCTGTCAAGCTGGACAAGATAATTATTGAAACTCTCGAACAGGCAGGCAAAAAGACAATTTGAATTACATTATACCATAGAACAAAATAAAATCAATTGTCTATTTTTGGGAAATTTATTGTGATTTTGGGCGTTTCGTAGAATACATGGTTCTGCCGTAATCTGGAACCAAGCTTTACTGGATGCGTCTATAATCGTTTTGCTAATCTTCAACAACCGGTTTCCAGCCGTGCTGTCGCGAACATCCTCCGCGCCTCCGCGCCTCCGCGTGAGTTTTTCCCGGGCGTCTCGCACCCCTAATCGTTTCAGTTCCTTTTCCTCCCGCCCTCCTTCGGAGGACAGAAGGAAAAGGTTATTTGGCGATATTCTTTTTTGCGTGTTCTTTGTTCCGTGGGTTTCACGCACGGCTAGAAACATTGAACCGCTAACGCGGTTCTAGCAGACGCTAAAGCGTCTGTTTTTTAAAACTTTGCGAACTTTGCGGACTTTGCGTGAGCCTTTCCCGGGGGCTTACGCACCCCGGCTCGCCTCTCTATTCCACGTACAAAACCCAGTCGGCGTCGTTGGGTTTCTTCGGGAGTGCGGCGGTTCCGGATTCTGAAACAGTCAGCGTTACCGGCGATTGCTGAGCGCCCGTTTGCGGGTCAAACCAGACGGCTGTTACAACGCGCCCGGGAGCAAGGTTCGCAAGCGTTCCGGTTTCCGTTCCAGTCGAATAGAAGTAGAAAACGAATCGCTTTGCCTGTTCGTGAGCGGCAACGTAAAAGACCTTGGCGCCCGGCGTGAAACGCATTTCCCCGCCAGAAAATTCCGGGACGAGTTTCCACCATTCATGCTTCTGGAGGAACTTTTTCATGTATCCCATCTGGATGGCGGAGGGAAGCTCTAACGCCTCTGACCAAGGAATAGCTTTGTCTTCCGGCGTAACAGCTGAAACGCCGTCGTGCCGGGACGTCGATTTCATGTCGTACGTACTTAAATAAAGCCAGATGTCCTCTGCGCCGTAGCCGTAGCCGTAAAGCCCGGTCAGATACGCGTACCAGCCTTGAGCGCGCGCTCCAA
Source organism: Thermoguttaceae bacterium (assembly GCA_045651945.1). Taxonomy (GTDB): domain Bacteria; phylum Planctomycetota; class Planctomycetia; order Pirellulales; family Thermoguttaceae; genus RUG11551. Next base: position 1,551 of record JAZRTH010000116.1, on the reverse strand, counting down.
AGTCCTTCGTCCACAGATAGCAGTATTTGCCCTCGTACAGAATCGCCGGTTTGCCCTGTCCATCGTTCCAAAAATTTTGGGGAACGCTCAAATTAAACGGCACATTGAGCGGGTGCGACCACTGAACCGCGTACCACGTATGACCAGGAACGTTTTGGAATAGAGACGCATGAACGTTCTTCCCGTTCCCGGTTCTCGTAACTTGCCCGGCGTTTTCCTGATGAGCGGAAATCGGATGACGGTACGGGTCGTACTGATACAGCCATTTACAAACCTTGACGTACGGGTTGTTGCTGCGGTCGAACTTGCCGTAAAAATCGTCGTCGACTTCCTGTCCCAGCGTCCAGAAAACCGGATAGGCGGCATAGCGCGCAACCCAGTATCGTGACAGGCGTTCCAGATAGGCGTCGTCATTCTCAATCGCCTTCATTTCGTTCGGAAAGAAGAACTGCGCGTTGGCGTGCACCAGCCCCTTTTGAGCGATATACGCAAAGTACTTGTCCATCTTCTGGAACCCCTTGACGTCGTCAGCGGAAATGCCGTCTGAATAATTGATCCCGACTTTGTTTGGATCGGACAGATAAACCGAAATCCCGATCGGTTCCGACTGATACACCGTAAACCCCTGCTCGACGCGGCGGTCGACAATCGCCTTGAAATGCGAGTCTGTTTTCAGCTTGCCAGCATGAGGTCCCGGCTCGTCGAATTCCTCTTTCATCATGCTCCAGTGGGTGTCGCCCAGATAGAAAAACGGCGTCCCGTCAGCGTAGACGAAATACTTCAAGCCCTCGCGAGTTGTAACAAACCCGCGGCGATAGATTTCCAGATTGCCGTCGTACGGAACCGCTTTGAGTCTTCCCGTCTGACCGTTCAGACCAGCGTCGTCCGGCGTACACGAGGTTTTGTACGTCCATACGCCCGGCTCCGTCGGAGCGAATCGAACGCGCCAGACTTTTCCGCCGTCCCAAAAGGCGGGAACCGTCAAAACCGTTCCCGATTCAGAGGTAAACGCGACGTCGAGCGTTATATCGTTAAACGCCTGCGCTCCCGACAAGGTCGGTTCCTGATTGGACGCAGGTATCTTCGAATCCGGCTTGTTCGTAGGCATAACCTCGTCCTTCTGCCCGTGCGGCTTCGCACCTGACCAGTCCTTTTCCGACTGGAATTCAAACTCCGTCGCGGTCCAGACCGGAACGACTCGTTCTTCGCCCAGACATACGGAAACAATCGCAGATAAAACAATCGATAACAGAATATAGCGGGTTTTCATAAGGGTTCTCCGTGGGAGGGGGCTTCTTACGCAATGCGGTATTCCCCCCTTCGAACAAAGCGTAACTACGCTCCCGTTGGTTGCTTCGTTACCGCCTTCCATTGGGAGATCTACTCCTCAATAATCACACGGAATCCGACGTTATAGACTTTCTGCCAGGGCTGATACGGGAATCGGACGCTGGAGCCGGCGGAAACGGGTCGGTTGTTCCAGCTGCCGCCGCGGGCGACTTTCTTTGCCGTCGCAGATCCGGCGTTGCGGCCGTCGTCGTCTTTGTTCGG
>JAZRTH010000115.1:0-8006 GCA_045651945.1 Thermoguttaceae bacterium | reverse complement strand
GTTAAAGACAAATACAAAAAAACAGTTTTGCATTCTGCCGTGGAAAGCAATAATTTAGAACTGGTTAAATGGCTTGTCGAAAAAGGATTGAAAGTCAATGTAAAAGACAATGGCGGGCGGACAGCTTTGGATCTGGCTGCCTTAGGAGGTAATCTGGAACTTGTCCGCTGGCTTGTTGAAAAGGGTGCAAACGTCCATGCAAAAGACGATAGAGGGTGGACCGTTTTACACTCTGCCGCTCAAAGCGAGAATTTGGAACTGGTTCAATGGCTGGTTGATAAGGGATTGGACGTTAATGCAAAATCCGATGAATGCTGGACAGTCTTGCATTGTGCAGCTAAAAAAAGAAATTTGGAACTAATTAAATGGCTGGTCGAAAAGGGCGCTGATCTCAACGCAAAAACAAAAAACGATGAGACTGTATTATATATTGCAGCCTATAATGAGAATCTGGAACTTGTTAAATGGTTTTTTGAAAAGGGATTGGATATCAATGCAAAGGATAAATATGGAGGAACGCCCTTGTCCATTGCTGTTATTAAAAAGAATCAAAAATTGGTTAAATGGTTGATAGAGCATGGTTCTGACGTCAATTTAATAATAAGTGGAATGACCATTTTGCAGTCTGCTGCTCAATGCGGGAATTTAAAAAAGACGCGATGGCTGGTGAAACACGGCGCTGACGTCAATGCAAAAATTGATGGAGGAAAGAATGTTTTGCATTGTGCTGCCGAAAGTGGAAATCTTGAACTGGTTCAATGGCTGGTTGAACAGGGATTGGACGTCAACGCAAAAGACGATACTGGAAAGACAATCTTGTATTCTGCTGGCGAAAGCGGGAGCCTGGAATTGGTTCAATGGTTGATTGAAAAGGGATTGGACGTAAAAGTTAAAGACAAATACAACAATACAATCTTGCATATAGCCGTTAAAAGCAAGAATTTAGAACTGGTTCAATGGTTGATTGAAGAAGGCTTGGATGTCAATGCAAAAAACGATAGAGGGTGGACTGTTTTACATTCAGCCGTTCAAAGCGGTAATCTTGAATTGGTTAAATTGCTGGTAGAACACAATGCAGACACTAATTCAAAAACCAATGACGGAAGGACGATCTTGGATTGCGTCTCCTATAATAAAAGAAAGTTACTCATAAATTTTCTGAAAGAACATGACACAAAATAAAAGAAACGATAGTTTCTTGAGCGCCTGGCTGGGGACAGTTGATTTTTTGCGTTAGTCGTAAACGTTTCTGGATTTCGAAAGACGTCCGTAACAGAATTCTCACGCATAGAACGCATAGTTTTAAAACTTTGCGAACATCCTCCGCGGCTCCGCGTGAGACTTTCCGGGAGCTTACGCAACCCGGCTCGCCTAATCGTTTCAGTTCCTTTTCCTCCCGTCCTCCTTGCCGGAGGACGAAAGGAAAAGGTTATTTGACGATGTTCTTTTTTGCGTGTTCTTTGTTCCGTGGGTTTCACCCACGGCTAGAAACATTTAACCGCTACGCGGTTGTGCGGCAGGGGACTGCCGCGATCCGGGTACGCTCGTTCTAAAATTTCTCCCCGGGGGAGTTGACATTTGATAATCTTTTTCGGATAATAGCAGATATAAATTAGCAATTGTCAATTATCAATTAGCAATTATTGAGGCGCTTGCGTCAATTGCTAATTGCTCATTGCTAATTGATAATTTCCCTATGCACTACGCACTACGCACTAAGTACTATGAAGCACTCCCTACTATTATCGGCGGCAATTGTTATTGCCTTGTTTACCCCCGCGCAGGCGGAGCGCTATCAGAACGCAGAAGGGTTTAACGACGGCTGGTCGTTCGCCCGGGTTGTATCAGGGCAGGAACGGAAGAAAGCCGCGTTTAATCTGGAGTCCCCAGACCGGTTCCAGGTCGGAGACGATTTGATTCCAGAACCGTTGGAAGCGTCTGCGCCGGTTCGTGTGCCGCACGACTGGGCGATTTCCGGTCCGTTCGATACGAACCCGGAGACGTGGGGCGGGCAGGGGAAACTGCCGTGGCGCGGCGTGGGCTGGTATTCCAAAACGTGGCGCTGCGACAACCCGGCGGGCAGGACGTTCGTGCTCGATTTCGGCGGCTGTATGGCGTTTCCTGAAGTCTACGTCAACGGGAAGTACGCCGGCGGCTGGGATTACGGATATATGAGCTTTCAGGTCGATATAACCCCGTTTGTTCAGACCGGCGACAACCTCATTCAGGTTCGCTGCGACACCCGGCTGCACCGATCCCGCTGGTATCCCGGCGCGGGCATTTACAGACCGGTTCAGCTTTTAACGTACTCGTCCCCCGTCCGGTTCAAGCCGGGCGATGTTACGATTACAACGCCAAAAGCGTCTGCGGATGAGGCGGAAGTCGTTGTTACAGCAACGGTCGATGTTTCCACAGTCAAAGAGCCGAGCGCCCTCAAAGCGGTTGTAACGCTCAAAGACCCGTCTGGAAAGCCCGTCGCTGAAAAAGAGACCGCTCTCAACGCCGCCGGCGCGTTTGAATGTACGTTTACCGTAGAAAACCCGCAGCGGTGGGACGTTGTCAGTCCGAATCTGTATACCGCGACAGTCGCTCTTGTCAAACAGCAGGGCGGGGAGAAGCTTGACTGCGTCTCTATTCCGTTTGGAATTCGTGAAATTAAATGGACGGCGGACGACGGCTTTCATCTCAACGGGCGCCGGGTTCAGCTTTATGGCGTCGACCTGCACCACGATCAGGGCGTTATGGGCGCGGCGGCTCACCCGACGGCGATCGAACGTCAGCTGAAGATCATGAAAGACATGGGCGTCAACGCGATTCGCACGTCGCACAACCCGCCGTCCAAGGAGTTTCTGGACGCCTGTGACAGACTTGGGTTTATCGTCTGGAACGAGCTGTTCGACAAATGGGACGGAACCGCCGGGCTGACGAGTCAGTCTTATTTCGACGCCTTTATGGAACGCCAGGTTCGGCAGTTTGTTAACCGTGACAAGAACCATCCCTGCGTTTGCGTCTGGTCGATTGGGAACGAAATCGCCGATATTGAACGGAACTCCAAGGGCAGTTCCAACCCGAATCTCGACGCCCCGCGCCGGGTAAAATGGGCGGCGGACTGTTTCCGAAAATGCGATCCCACCCGACTTGTCGCGATGGGCTGTTTTGTGGAGGGCGCATGCCGGCCGGACAACCGCGTTCTGGAATCGCTCGATATAACCGGCTGGAATTACGGTGGAAAGTACGCCACGGCGCGCGAGGTCTATCCCAACATGCCGCTGGTCTATTCCGAGTCCGCCTCAGCGGTTTCGTCACGCGGGTATTACGAACTTGTCCCGCCGACGCCGTCTTATCCGAACTGGCGCCATCCGACACGGAAAGACGTCTATAATTCCCAAACGCTGCAGGTGGACGGCTACGATTTGATTTCCGCCAACGGTCCGCGCGACATCCCGGACGTCGATTTCGACCGCATGGAACGCGACCGCTACGTCGCCGGCGAGTTCGTCTGGACGGGGTTCGACTATATCGGCGAACCGACGCCCTTTGACCGTCAGGCGAAGTCCAGCTACTTTGGAATCGTCGACCTGGCGGGGATTCCCAAAGACCGATTCTATCTCTATCGCAGTTACTGGCGCCCGGACGAGACGACCGTTCATATATTACCCCATTGGAACTGGTCTGAGGACGTTGTCGGGGATTCGCGACCCGCAGACGGCAAACAGAAAATCGTCCCGGTTTACGTGTATTCAAACGCAGATGGCGTGGAACTGTTTCTCAATGGGAAATCGCTGGGATTGCAGTTCAAGGCAGATACTTTACTTAAACCGGTGAATCTGGCGGCGGCCCCCGGATGCGAGTATTCCGCCAGTACGGAGGAGGGGAAAGACGAAGTCGGCAAAAAGAAAGGGAAAACCAACTTCGCCTCGAAAGCCTTTGACGACCGCAGCGCCACCCGCTGGTGCGCGACGGACAATTCCGGCAACCAATGGCTTCAGGTCAAACGAGGGAATGTTGACGACCAGGTTCGTTCTGTAACAGTTACTTTTGAAAACTCCACTGACTCCTATTCGTTTAAAATTCAGGCGTCTGACGACGGCGAGAACTGGTCAGAAGTTTACGCCTCGAAGTTTTCCGGAACGGACTCGTCTGTGTCCGTCCCGGTCAGCGATCCGCTGAGCAAGAGCCGGTATTTCCGCGTCTGGTTTGACGAAACGCGAGAGGGACGCTGGGCGTCGATTTGCGAGTTTAATCTGTCAAGTCTGCCGCCGCTGGACATCCCGGGATACTACGCCGTGATCGACAAGTACCGGTTCCGCTGGGAGAACGTCCCGTACGAGCCGGGAACGCTGGAAGCGGTTGCGTATAAATTTGCTGAACCTAAAGAAAACGAACGGAATTATATTCCAAAGTCCAGCATGTTCACGAAGGACGACCTTTACGAAAACCTGAAGGAAATCGGACGTCAGACGGTTAAAACCGCCGGCGCGCCAGCCGCTCTTCGTTTGACTTTGGAACCGAACCCGTTTACCGGCAAGCCGGGATTCCGGTCAGACGACGATCTGGCGTACATCCTTGTCGAGTCCGTGGACAAAGCCGGGACGCTCTGTCCGCTGGACAACAGAACGATTCGCGTTACGGTTGAAGGGTCAGCTGAACTGGCGGGAATCTGCAACGGCGATTCCATGGGCATGGACTCGTTCACCGACGCAACGCACCCGCTGTTTTACGGCAAAGCAATCGTCGCGATTCGTTCCAAGCCCGGCTCCGACCCCGTCCGCGTTACAGTGGAATCGGAGGGAATAGAGCAGGGAGTTGTTACAATTGGCAATTAGCAATTTTCAATTAGCAATTACGCTTCGCGCTCCCCGTTGGTTGCGTGCGGGACAACCCGGACACGGATTTTACGGATTAGACGGATTTTCGCCGATTGGTTGATGAAATGAAAGGCGGTAACGGAATGAGCGAAGCGAATGAAGTTACGCTTTGAACCGCTCACGCACACGGATGAGTCGGCGCTCGGCAGTCCCCTGCCGCAAAAGAAGCCTCACGCAAAGTTCGCGAAGTCCGCAAAGTAATTTTAAACGCAAAGATCGCAAAGAAATTTTTAAAACTTCGCGAACATCCTCCGCGGCTCCGCATTTCCGCATGAGGTTTTTCGGGCGCTCCTTACCGCCTTTCGTCGCTTGCGATTTCCTTATACAATCCTTGAAAAAAACTTCCCCAAAGGCGTCCCATGATTAACCATAAACTCATATTGAATGCGTTCCTTATTGTTTTAATCAGCTTTTCCGGCTGTAACAAAACAGAGAACACAGCAAGTCAGACGACGAATGAGACTGCAGACAATTCCGCCAATCAGATTGCCGACGACGAAGATATTGACAATTCTGATTTTCAGCCGATATTGCCAAAAGAATATTATTACTATTCTTTTGAAAGCCGTATTGTTGAAAAGTTTGAAGGCATGTTCAAAACCGGCGAGTTCTATTATTCATATCAATCTTATTCTGCCGGCGCCAACGTTTTTCACTACGCAGCGTTTACCGGCAATCTGGAACGGGTTAAACTTCTTTTAGAGAAAGGCGCAGACGTCAGCAAAAAAGACAAAGAAGAACGAACCGCCTTGCATTACGCCGCTCAAAGCGGGAATTTGGAACTGGTTCAGTGGCTGGCAAAGCAGCAGGGATTGGACGTTCACGCGCATGACAAATATGGCAATTCAACTGTGCATTACGCCGTTCAAAGCGGGAATTTGAAACTGGTTCGCTGGCTTATCAAACAGGGGGTGGATATTAATGAAGGTCTCGGTTTTTATACTGTAGCCAAAAGCGGAAATTTGGATTATATTCGACGCCTGATGAAACTTGGATTGGACGTTAAAGACGCTCGGCATTTGTACGCCGCAGCCGGCAGCGGACAATTAAATGTTGTTCAATTTCTCGTTGAACAGGGCGCGGACGTTAACGCGAGAGATGAACAGGGAAATACAGCCTTGCATAACGCCGCTTCAAGCTGGAATCTGGAAATGACGCGATGGCTGGTTGACCACGGCGCGGACGTCAAAGCTGTAAATAATTCAGGAAAAACAGTCTTGCACAGTTCTGTTCCGATGTATGATATAGACGACTGGAGTTCGGATTTGGTGAAGTGGCTGGTGGAACAAGGCGCAGACGTCAATGCAAAAGACGAACGGGGTATGACCGTCTTGGGGCGTTTTGTCGAACAAGGCGAGTGGAATATTGTTCAGTGGCTGGTGGAACGCGGCGCCGACGTCAATGTAACAGACAGTCAAGGACGTCCTGTTATGATTCATGTTGCTGAATCAAACCTGAATCTGTTTAAATTGTTTGCAGAACATGGCGCAGACTTCAATGTAACAGATGTAACAGACGACCAAAAATTTTCGCTTTTGCGTTGCGCCGTCCAAAGAGCTAATCTGGAAACGTTTCGATATTTGTTGGAACATGGCGCAGACGTCTATGTAACAGACGACCAAAAAATTTCGCTTTTGCGTTTAGCCGTCCAAAGCGCTAATCTGGAAACGATTCGATATTTGGTGGAACATGGCGCAGACGTCAACGCGAAAGACGACAGGGAAGTTCCGGTTTTGTATTATCTTGTCAATTCCGGGAGCGCTGACCAAAGCCGGAAACTGGAAGCGGTTAAATATCTGGTCGACCACGGCGCAAACGTCAATGATAAAGACCGATACGGAAGAAACTGGACTCTAAATCAAGCTGCCTATAGCGGAAATCTGGAATTGGTTCAATGGCTGGTTGAGCGCGGCGCTGACGTCAACTCAAATGGTTTAATGAATAGCGCTGCCCAAAGCGGGAACCTGGAACTGGTTCAATGGCTGGCAGAGCAGGGGGTAGACGTCAACGCAAAGGACAACGCCGGTAAAACCGTCTTGCATTACGCTGCCCAAAGCGGGAATTTGGAACTGGTTCAATGGCTTTCAGAACAAGGATTGGACGTCAACGCAAAGGACAAAGACTATAAAACCGTCTTGCATTACGCCGTAAAAAAGGGAAACCTGAAACTGGTTCAATGGCTGACAGAGCAGGGCTTGAACGTCAACGCGAAGGACAACGCCGGAAATACTGCTTTGCATTATGCAGCCCAATTATATGACGATTCAATTAGTTTCACAATGATGCAATCCTTGATTGACCACGGCGCTGACGTGAATGTAAAAAACGCTTCAGAAACGACTCCTCTGCAGTCTTTTATCGAGAAGCATATTCATTGGTATAATAATAGTATAGAAGGGATTCAATATCTGGTCGACTGCGGCGCAGACGTTAACGCAAAAGACGCAGCAGTAAGAACCGTTTTGCACATTGCCGCTCATAACGGGAATCTGGAGGCGGTTCGATATCTGGTTGAACATGGCGCCGACGTTAACGCGAAAGACGCCGCAGAAAGAACAGTTTTGTACGACGCTGTTTATCACGGGAATCTGAAACTGGTTCGATGGCTGGTTGATCAGGGGTTGGACGTCAACGCAAAAGACAAACAGGGACTGTCGGTTTTGGAATACGCAATTCAAAACTGTAGTCCGGGATGTTTTTCGGAAGTCCCCAAGTTTCTTATTGACCGCGGCGCGGACGTCAACGCAAAAGACGACAATGGAACTACAATCTTGCATAGAGTCGCTCGAAGAGGGAACCGGGAGGCAGTGTTTTTTCTGGTGGAACAAGGCGCAGACGTTAACGCAAAAGACGACAATGGAAATACGGTCTTGTCGGAAGCCCGTAAATATGGTAATGAGTTACAGATTCAATTTTTAATCGAACATGGAGCTAAATAAATTCAAAGACTAAAGATGCGAATATTCATTTTTTTACAGGCGTTGTTAGCGACGGCGTTTTTTGCGCTGGGAACCGCTTTTGCGGCGTCGGATCTGCCGGTTAAGGACGTTTCCGAGTTCGACGGCGCTCAGCAGGTCGTTATCGCTCAGGGAACGAAGACTGTTTATCAAGGGCACCCGACGTCCGTTCTCTTTCCAG
>JAZRTH010000114.1:0-6100 GCA_045651945.1 Thermoguttaceae bacterium | reverse complement strand
TTCCAGGATGGAAAATTTGATTTTTCCTATTGTGCACAGACAGACGATTCAGGCAGAATCAACATCCTTCTTTACTCCGCTGGAACAGGCAATCTGAATCGCGTTAAAGCGCTTCTGGAACGCGGCGCCGATGTCAACGCCGAGGACAGTGACGGAAACACGGTCTTGCATTACGCTGCTCAAAGCGGCAATCTGGAACTGGTTCAATGGCTGGTTGAACTGGGATTGGACGTCAAAACGGAATCCTGCTGGAATTTGACGGTTTTGCACAGCGCCGCCCGAAGCGGAAATTTGAAACTGGTTCAGTGGCTGGTTGAACAGGGCGCAGACGTCTTTGCAAAAGACGCTTACGAATGGACAATCTTGCATTGCGCCGCCGAAAGCGGAAGCCTGGATATGGCTCAATGGCTGGTAAAGCAGGGGCTGGACGTCAATGATAAAAACAAGTGGAAAACGACGGTTCTGCATTGCGCCGCCGAAAGCGGCAATTTGGAACTGGTTCAATGGCTGGTTGAACAGGGCGCTGACATCAACGCCGAGGACAGTGACGGAAACACAGTCTTGTATTACTCCAACGGTATGCCGCTGGTTAAATGGTTAATCGAAAAAGGACTTGACGTCAACGCAAAAACCAGTTACGGGGCAACTGTTCTGCATGGCGCCGCTGAAAGTGGTGATTTGGAATTGGTTCAATATCTGGTTAAACTGGGATTAGACGTCAACGCAAAAGACAATTACGGTTGGTCGGTCTTGTATTTCGCCGTCCGCAGCGGTTCTTTGGAACTGGTTCAATGGCTGATTGAACATGGAGCAGACGTCAACGTCAAAGATAACGAAGGGCGAACGCTCTTGATTATTGCTGACAATTTGGAACTGGTTAAGCTCCTGGCAGAAAAAGGACTTGACGTTAACGCAAAAAGCAAGTATGGATTTGTTTTGCAAGGCGCCGTTGTACGGGGACGTTTAGAGCTTGTTCAATATCTGGTTTCACATGGCGCAGACGTTAACGCGAAAGACAGGTACGGACGTTCTGTTCTTCATTGCGCCGCTGAAAGAGGAAATTTGGAACTGATTCAATATCTGGTTTCACATGGCGCGGATATTAACGCCAAATACAACAGAAGCAAGGCCCCATTCAAAATCGACGACGAAAACACAATCGAAACTTCCGTTCTGGATTGCGCCAAAGAAAGCGGCAATAAAGAACTGATTCAATGGCTCGAAAAGCAGGGAGCGAAATAATTCCGAATTAGGAATGCGGAATGCGGAATTGGCGCAAAATGGAACTCTCTCGGAGTGCGAGAGTGAAACTCTCGCTTTCTTAAGCGAGCGATAGCTCGCGTTTTTTTCTTCTTCGGCGGCTGACACAGCCGCGATCCAGCAGGTCGGAGTGATTCTTCGCGTTCTCAAGATTTTTGGAGGCTTCCGCCGCAAAGCGACAGGCAAAAAGTTTCTGGTAAATGGTAAAGCGGGAGTTCCTCCCGCTTGAAGCGTAATTACGTTCGCTGCGCTCACTCCATTACCGCCTTCCATTAACCAATCGGCGGAAATCCGTCTAATCCGTAAAATCCGTGTACGAACTGTGCTACGAAAATGCAAGCGACCAACGGGAGCGATTTTTGGCAAACGCGCGGCAGCGCGGATTGGGAGCGGCGCCTCGCCGCCGTCCGCCTTGACGTCTATAGCCATAAATGCTATACTAAACGCATCCATGAATATTTATCCGCTGGGCGGTTCTCTGACGTATCCGATTTTAATCGCGTCCGTATTGTTCGGGCTGCTGATCTGGGGAACGCTTTGCGATAAAAAGCTGTCGGGGGCGAAAAAGTGGATTCTCTTCTCGCTCCGGGCGGTTACGATTCTGCTGTTGTTCTGGATTCTGTTGCGTCCGTCGGCTGTTACAACGACAATCGCTCGAGACGCGTCGTCCGTTATTGTGCTTCTGGACGAAACCCGCTCGATGAGCGTTCCAGACGCCAACGATGCGAAACAGTCCCGATTCGACGCGGCGAAAGCCGTTCTGACGTCCAATCAGGACGCGGTCAACAGCCTCAAAAATGAGCTTGACTTGAAGTTCTACTCTTTCGATTCCGGAATCCGGCCTGTTACGTCGCCGGACGGGAAGACGCTGGCGTTTTCTGACCAGCCGCTGGGCGAGCAGACCGCGCTGGGGAAAGTCCTCGACGACCTGATACGTCAGGAGGCGGGCAAGCGAATTTTAGGCGTGTTTCTGCTCACCGACGGCGCTCAGCGTCTGCCGGCGCAAAATGCGTCTCAGGAACTGGCGACTCTCCCGCAGACGGCAGCGCAGACATACAAGCGGCTGGGGATTCCTATCTATCCGCTGTGTTTCGGTCAGCCGGTGGGGAATACGAAAATCAAAGACGTCTCGATTGTAAACCTGAACGTCCCGCCGCGCGTGTTCCTGAAAAGCGCCGCGCAAATCGAAGCGCAGATTCGCGTCGACGGGCTGACAAACGTCGACATTCCCGTTCGGCTTCTGTTTGAAACGTCGCCGGGCAAGATGGAAGAAATCGCGCAAACGGTTGTCCGCGCCGAGACGTCCGGACAGGTCTTGCCGGTATCGTTCGTCTACGAGCCGAAATCCAACGGCGAGTTCAAAGTCGCTGTTGACGTTCCCGCTGTTACAGACGAGCAGAGCAAAGCCAACAACTCCATGGACGGCTTTATTCAGGTTGTCGACGGCGGTTTGAAAATCCTGTATATTGAAGGCGCGATTCGACCGGAACAGAAGTTCATCTGCCGCGCGTTTGAGGATTCCCCCTACGCTCAAACGGACGTAATTCGAATCAACCGGCTGGGAACCAACGCGGATACGCTGCTGGAAACGCTCGAACAGGGCGAGTACGACGTTATTATCCTGGGCGACGTTCACGCCTCGGTTCTCCCGGAAGACGTCCAAAACAAAATCGTGGAGCTGGTTCGAGCGGGAACGGGTCTGTTTTTAATGGGCGGGTTCAACGCCTACGGGCCGGGCGGATACGCCTTGGCGCCGCTCAACGCCGTTATTCCCGTTGTCATGGATAAGTTTGAACGTCAAAACCCGACCGACGCGCCCGCCTCCGATTTGCATATCGATAAACCGATTCGCCTGACGCTGACAGGGCAGGGAAAAATCAGCCCGATTTTAGCGCTGCGCGATTCCAACCCGTTGGGCGTCTGGAAACAGCTTCCCGCTCTGGACGGCGCGAATAAATGGCTCGACGTCAAGCCGGGCGCCGACGTTTTAGCGACAAGCGACGGCAAAGATCCCGCCCCGATTCTCGTTTCGACGCAAGTCGGAAAAGGACGCGTTCTGGCGTTTGCCGCCGATTCCACCTGGCGATGGCCGCTGGCGGGATTCGGCGCGGAACATCAGCGATTTTGGGTGCAGTCCGTCTTCTGGCTGGCGCAAAAAGACAAGGTCAAAGACGCCCGCGTTGAAATCAAAGTCGATAAACAGCGCGTTCCCTGCGGCGGGGAATTCGTCTTTACAGCAAACGCGTTCGACTCCGACGGCGCGCCGCTGGAACCGTCGTGCTTTAAGATTCTGGTGAAAAAGCCGGACGGCAAAAAAGTCCCCGTTCCCGTCGTGAAAAATGGCGACCAGATCGAGGGGACATTCAAAGACCTCGACCTGCCGGGCGATTACCAGTACGCCGCCGTCGCCGTTCAAAACGACGAAAATCTCGGCATGGTTCAGGGACGCGTTCAGGCGTTCAAACAGGATGTCGAGCTGGACGATCCCGCCGCCGACCCGGAAACGCTCAAACAGATCGCCGCTCTGACAGAAGGGAAACTTCTCACTCCTGACCAGCTTCCGGACGAACTGAGCAAGATGGCGCAGATGGCGAAGACGCTGGAAATCCGAACGGAATCGCCGCATTCTCTTTGGGATTCGTTCTGGGTTCTGCTGCTGTTTATTCAATTCATGAGCATCGAATGGGGCTTGAGAAAGCTCTGGACGAACGTCTGATTGACGAGTTAACTCTTATAATTTCTGGTTTGTTTTTTTGAACGCAGAGTACGCAGACTCCTCGCAGAGAGCGCAGGAGCAATCAAACATGTGTCATCTACGCCCGATTCTCGGGGTATGACACGATGTTCGATTGCATTTTTTTAAATTTTATAAATAAATCGGGCGGGAATCGTGGCGTAGCTAACGTAGTTAGCGTCGTCGCCACATTCCCAGCCCGTCTCTGCGTATTCTGTGAGTAGTCTGCGGTCTCTGCGTTCTCTTTCCTTGCTATATGATTCATGCCCTCTGATTTTGAACGCACCCTCCCTCCTAACTCCTCACTCACTCCCCCTTCAATTATTCTATATATTGATATAATATAATTCGCGGTTCTGGTTTTGTATCCCAGGACGTTTTTTACACATTCTATTATATGAAAGGCTGTTATGCTTACTGTAAATCTCCCCAGCGGCGATAAACTGGAGTTCTCCACCCCTGTCCAGGTCAAGGACGTTGCTTTGAAAATTGGTCCCGGTTTGGCTAAAGCGACAGTGGCGGCTTACGTTGACGACATGCTCGTCGGTACGGACTTTGTTCTCCCGGAGGACGGCGAAACGTCAATTCGACTCATTACCAAAAAAGACCCGGAAGCGTTGGCGATTATGCGCCATTCCTGCGCTCATATCATGGCGCGCGCGGTCATGCGTCTGTACGAAGGCGTTGAGCTGGCGTTCGGTCCGACGGTCGAAAACGGGTTCTATTACGATTTCGCCATGCCCAAGCCGATTTCCGAAGCGGATTTCGAGGCTATCGAAAAGGAAATGGCAAAAATCGTCAAGGAAGACGAGCCGTTTGAACGCATTGAAATGTCCCGCGACGAAGCGATTAAACTTCTCGAAGGAATGGGACAGAAACTCAAGGTGGAACATCTGCAAACGACGCTGTCCGACAAGGACGTCGTTTCGTTCTATCGTCAGGGAGAATTTGTCGACCTGTGCCGCGGACCGCACGTTCCCAGCGCCGGGTTCTGCGCCTCGTTCAAGCTCATGTCGGTTGCTGGCGCGTACTGGAAAGGCGACGCCAACAATCAGCAGCTTACCCGTCTGTACGGCACCGCGTTTTTCGATAAGAAAGAACTCGCCGAGTACATCACCCGTCTGGAAGAGGCGAAAAAGCGCGATCACCGCGTGCTGGGCAAACAGCTTGAACTGTTTACCATCGACCAGAACGTCGGTCCCGGTCTGATTCTCTGGCTGCCCAAGGGCGCGAAAGTCCGCCGAATTCTGGAAAACTTCCTCGTTGGCGAACTGGAAAAGCGCGGCTATCAGCTGGTCAACACCCCGGTTGTCGGACGAGTTGGTCTGTACAAAACCTCCGGGCATTATCCCTATTACGCCGACAGCCAGTTCCCGCCCATCGCGGTAGACGAAGACGACCTGTATCTGCTTCGTCCGATGAACTGCCCGCACCACATTATGGTTTATCAGAACCGTCCGCGGTCTTATAAAGAGCTGCCGCTGCGTCTGGCAGAGTTCGGGAACGTTCATCGATACGAGCAGTCCGGCGAGCTTTCCGGCTTGACCCGCGTTCGTGGGTTTACTCAGGACGACGCTCATATTTTCTGTACGGAAGATCAGGTGGAAGACGAATTCCGCCGATGCCTGGAAATGACCGTGTTCGTTCTCAAGACGATGGGATTTACCGATTACAAAGTTCGTCTGTCGTTCCGCGACCCGGCGTCGGACAAGTACGTTGGCGACCCGGCAAACTGGGACAAGGCGGAAGCGGCGCTGAAGAAAGTCTGCGAGTCGATGAACCTGCCGGACTTGTCAATCGCTCAGGGCGAAGCCGCCTTCTACGGTCCCAAAGCGGACTTCATTGTAACAGACTGCATCGGTCGTCTGTGGCAGCTGGGCACGGTTCAGCTGGACTACAACCTGCCGTCGGAACAGCGCTTCAATCTGGAATACATCGGCGCAGACAACCAGCCGCACCGTCCGGTTATGATTCACCGGGCGCCGTTCGGCTCGTTTGAACGTTTCTTCGGAATCCTGATCGAGCATTTCGCCGGCGCGTTCCCGCTGTGGCTGGCTCCGGAACAGGTTCGAGTTCTGGTCGTCAGCCAGAAGTTTGAAGAGTACG
>JAZRTH010000113.1:0-5060 GCA_045651945.1 Thermoguttaceae bacterium | reverse complement strand
ATCCGCTAGAACCGCATAGCGGATCATTATTTGTAGCCGTGCGTTTTATCGCACGGGGATTGGAATCTGTGCATTATTTAAAATAAAGTTGCGAAGCGCCGTACGACGCTTCGCAACTTTCGCCTTTTGTATGTTTTTTAATCATTTAAGGTCAATTCCATTATTTTCCAGAATGGACTCTTTGACGTTCTGTCTGGAAAATTCCTGGATAAAATCATCTTCTGGTTTGGTTTGGGGCTGAGCGTCTTCGACGGTACTGGAAACCGGAATCTGACGAGGAATCCAGCTGTCGAAGTTGTCGTCCTGATTGGCAATTGCGTCAACTTCCTCGCTGATTTTCGCTCGCTGTTCTTCGGAAAGAACTGCTGGAGGAATTTCTAACGACGGGATCGTCAAAGCTTCGCTATTCGTTTCATCTTCGGCGGCATCGTCTTCCAACGGTTCGACGATTAACGCTTCGTCGGCTTCGGTTTCTTCTTCAGCGTCAGCGTTTTCCTCTTCAGCAGCCTCAGCTTCCGTTTCTTCAGCAGCGTCCTCGGCGTCTTCGACGTTTGCTTCTTCCGCGCCATCAGCTTCTTCAAATAACGGAGCTTCAATATCTTCGAGTTCAGGCGCGTCAACTTCCGGAACGTCAATAAGGGTGGATTCAATGATGGGGATGTCTTGAACCTCGATGTTTTCGATGTCAGTCTGTTCAGTTTCAACAGGCTGTTCGTTTTCCGTCGTTTGATCCATCAGAATGTTCATATCCTTTTCCGGGATATCCGGCAATCCATGAACGACAACCCACGGCTCTTCTTTGACGCTGTTTTCCAAAGCTTCTTCCAAAGCTTTTTCAGCATTGACATCGTCTTCCGGCTGAAGTTCAGTTCCAACAGCCAATTTATCGCCTTGATCAAACAAAACTTCTTCCTTTGAGTCTTGAGCGATTTCTTCTGTCGGTTTGTCTTCGGCTACGGCTTCGATAACCAACGGTTCGCTGTCGGCAACAACTTCTTCCGAATCAAGAGCTGCCATAGCATCGTTGAACTGATGTTCAAGCATACTATAAAATTCTTCTTCTGACAAGCCCTCCGACTGAGTATTTTCAGCAATTTGCAGAAGTTCTGCCGGTTTTTCAGCGTCCTCAGACGGAATCTCCTCGTTCAGGACAGAAATTTCCAGTTTTTCATCGTCGGTCAATTCGTCCGAACCCGTCAACGACATTCCCATGGCTTTAGAGGCGATTTCGTCCCATTCAAAGACGTCTTTTGCAACCAAAACCTCTTCAGTTGCCATTTCCTGTTCGTCAACGGCTTCAACTGCGTCTTCCGGACCAAAGAACGCGTTCTGAGCCAATCGTTCGCCGTCGAAATCGTCTGAAGCTCCCAAAGCCCCAATCGTCAGAGCGATTCCGCTAGCAATAGTGTACAGTGTGTTTAACATAATAAAACCTTTCTCGTAATGTGTTAAGATGGAAATACAAAATAAATTGGAGAGTTTTTAAAGCTCCCTACCTTACTATCGGAATGTGAAAAAGAAATATTTAGATAAAAAAGAAAAATTTACAAAAATAATTAATACTGGTAAAGTTTGAGGGAGCGTTCAGGGGAGCGCCATTCCGGGGCGCGGACATTGTCCGCGAAAATTAATAATGTTAGTTTTTAGGCGGGTAATACCCGCCACCCGTAAGTAACCCCCGCCGTCCGTAAGCATTACAAATTAAAAAAATCCCTCTTGCAATTTTTTTTAAAAATGTGTATTCACCTAATATCTGATATTTTTTAGAAATAGTATTTAGCGCCCGACGCTAACTTGATAATCCATGAATGTGATGAATATACAAACCGGTTGCAAAATGCGATCCACGCTTAATTTGAAGCTCCTGACGGCAGTTGCGGTCGTTATTTTATCGCTTTTAAGCGGAACGATTTTGTACGGACAGCAATACATGCTTCCCGATGGGACGACAGGAACGTCGAAAACTGTTGTAACAGAAGCTCTGCCGGGCGAATACGATAACGTCAGCGTCCCGGATCCTCAGTATCCGCCGGGAATTATGCCGGATAAAGCGCTAAGCGTCGACCCAACCGCGGCGTCAGATTCGCCTGACCTTCCGCCAGTTCCGACGTATGACGGCAATGTCAATTCGATGTCCAACGTTTTGCCTTCCAGCGCCGCCAAAGACGATCATTCTTCGATTCTTAACCTGTACAACGCTCCGGGAAGTTCTTCGAGCGCTGAACGATACGAAGGAATGATAATTTCAGACGTTAAAATTGAAGGCAATCATCAGTATTCGTTTGAGAAAATCGTACCCTATTTGAAAACGCGTCCGGGACGTCAGTTCAGTAAAAAGATTCTCGAAGACGATGTTCGCCGTTTGATTTACAGCCGAATGTTCGTCAATGTAGAGACGTTATTTAAAGAAGTCAATAATGGAACTTCCGTTTCTCTTGAAGTAAAATTTCGCGTTTCAGAACGTCGGACAATTCAATATATTCGCTACGTTGGCAACGAGAAGATTCGAAAAAAGATTTTGGAAAAAGAAGCTCTCCTTCGCGTTGGCGGAGCGATTGACCCCTCGGAGGTCGCATCAGCCAAAGAGCGTTTGGAAGGATTTTACCGCACCAAAGGTTTCTCTCGCGCGACGGTAACCGTTGTTCAGGGCTTGAAGCTGTCGGACCCCGGCGTCATTTTCCAGATTAATGAAGGCCCCAAACAGAAGGTTCACTGGACCAGCTTTGAAGGCAACACGATTGTATCCGACGCCCGACTGCGAACTCAGGTTCAGTCCAAACACGGGTTCATGTGGATTTTTGCGGGAGAATTGGACTACGAAAAACTTGACGCTGACATCCGGACGCTGGAAGACTATTATAAAAACCTTGGTTTTCTCGACGTTCGCATTGGAAGAGAAGTCAAATTCAATTCGTCAGAAGAATGGGCGGACGTTGTTTTTTACATCCATGAAGGAAAACGTTACAAAATCCGCGACATCGTTATCGCCGGAGCGAACAGCTTTACGCCGGAACAGCTCAAAGAGCTGATGGAAATCAATAAAGGCGACTACCTCAACAAACTCAAGCTTACCCGCGCCATGAACAAAATTCAGGGGCGATACGGTACGATTGGCAGAGTGTTCGCCGACATCAAGCCGGACGTTCGTTATCTGGAAACGCCGGGGCAGTGCGACATCGTCGTCAGCATTAAAGAAGGCGATGTCTACCGCGTTGGGCGAGTCAACGTCCTCATTGCAGGCGATTATCCTCAGACGCAAATCGACACGGTTCTTAACCGCATGACCGTCAAGCCGGGCGACATCATGGACACAAACAAAATCCGCGCGTCCGAAAGACGACTCAAGGCGTCGCAGCTGTTTGCAAACGATCCCCAGAAAGGCGTTTCGCCCAGCATCGTTTATTCGCCGCCGGAAATCAAAGACATGGAAAAGCGAGACGGTCAGAGAATGGCAGAACCCATTACCCGACCGGAAAACTCCAACTCATTCCGCGGGCAGGACGCTCAAAGCGGATATCGACATGTCGCTCGATTTACGCCTTCTCCCGTTCCGTCAAATCAGAAAACTGTTGACGTTAATTATTATGGAACGTGGAACGAAAAAGAACAGAGCGTCGAATGGCAAAACGTCGAGATGAATTCCAGCGACGGCGAACGGCGGGAAATCCGAAACGAGAATATAGATTCAGACTATTCCGACAGCTCAACGTTCGGCGCTGCCAATTCAAACCTGTATACAGAAACCTTTGAACAATACAATAACAACAACGTTCAGCAGGAATACGCCAAAGAAGACGAAAAACGCCGCAGTCAACCACAGTTTTTAGGACAGAGCGGTTATCAAACAACGTACGGATTTGACCCCTTCGGTCAGCCGTCGGTTCCATCAACGCGCGCGGAAGTCAATCAGGCGGTCGCTTCGTCCAACGCGACAAATCCGTCGCTGCAGCAATCAGTATACAATCAACCGATTACTCCCGCTCCGACAACGCAAGTGTACTCGCCAACCAGCGCGAACAGATCTACTGCGGTCGTGCAAAACAACTGGACGCCCGCCAGCGGATATAATGACATCGCTCAAGGACAGAGCGTTATGGAACCCGATCCGACAGGCGCGCAGCTGGCTCCGTATTCCGGAGCGGTGGGACAGAATATTTACAGCGACAACCTGCCCATGCAGCCGGGGCTTCCATCGCCTAACAGTCCTACCGGACAATCAGGCAGTCCCTATCCGGCAGCTCAGTCTTTTGAACATTCCTATTCCGAAAACTATTATTACCAGTCGCCAATGGACGGTCCCAATACCATTCCGATTGCCGCGACGCTGGAAGAAACTCGAACCGGGCGAATGATGTTCTCTATTGGCATCAGCAGCGAATCCGGTCTGTTAGGTTCGGTTGTAATCGAAGAACAGAACTTCGACTGGACCCGTTGGCCTCGTTCTTATCGAGACTGGTACAACGGCGTTGCGTTCAGAGGCCGAGGACAACATTTCCGAATTGAGGCGTCGCCGGGTACAAACGTTCAGCGTTACAGCATCAGCTTCGGAGAACCGTACCTTTTCAATACGGACGTCTCCTGGGATATCAGCGGCGTGTACTACGAACGTTTTTATGACGAATGGTACGAAAAACGACTTGGCGGTCAGACAAGTCTCGGCTATCGGTTCCATAAAGATTTGGTCGGTTATATGACGTTTCGAGCGTACAATATTCACCTGTATCACCCAATTTCCCCGACGCCGCCGGAACTGCAGGACGCTTTGGGATCAAACGCTCTGTACGGCGTCGGAGCCAAACTGGTTTACGACAAGCGCGACAGCCCTTATATGGCTACAGAAGGCTGGTTTATGTCGGCAGAAGTTGAACAGGTTTTCGGTTCCTACACGTACCCGCGCGCGTCGTTTAATATCAAAAAATTTACGACCTTGTACGAACGGCCTGACGGTTCCGGACGCCACGTTTTGGCGCTTAAAGCGTCAGCAGACTGGACAGACGCAGATACGCCTATTTACGAACATTATTTCACCGGCGGCTACTCGACCATTCGCGGGTTCCGCT
>JAZRTH010000112.1:0-6293 GCA_045651945.1 Thermoguttaceae bacterium | reverse complement strand
CGATACAGAAAGGTTTTCGACTACGGCTTAGATTTTCAGGAGGCCATTGGTTAAGGCGGCCCCTGTGGGCGCCCCACTCCCCGGAGTGTCACGCTTGCGTAATTACTAATTACTAATTAATAATTACTAATTCTACTTCAGCGCTCCTTTGAGCATATAGGCGACGTCGTTGAGAGTTAGGTCGCGCTTGATTTGTCGGGTTGTGGTCGATTCGTCGATAACGACCAGTTCGATGTCGGCGATGTCGGCGTAGTCGGCAATCTGGTCAACAGAGATGTCGTAGGAGAACGCGGTGTGGTGCGTGCCTCCGGCGAGAATCCAGCTGGCGGCTCCGACGGACAGGTTCGGCTCCGGTTTCCAGAACGCGCTGGCGACGGGCAGTTTCGGCAGCGGGGCTTTCGGTTCCAAGACCTGAACTTTATTGACGATCATGCGGAATCGAGAACCCAGGTCGATAATCGTCGCCGCGACGCCGGTTCCGGGATGAGCGGTAAAGACGAGTCGGGCGGGGTCGGCTTTTCCGCCGATTCCCAGCGGGTGAACTTCCAGCCGGGGCTTTTTCGAGGCGATGGTCGGGCAGACTTCCAGCATGTGCGCCTGAAGAATCGCGCCGTCGCCGGGGAAGTCCAGAACGTAGTCTTCCAGGAACGACGAGCCGTTTTTGAGACCCTTTGTCATGACCTTGAACAGACGAACCAGAGCGGCGGTTTTCCAGTCGCCTTCCGCGCCGAATCCGTACCCTTCCGCCATGAGCCGCTGTGACGCCAGACCCGGAAGCTGGTTCATGCCGTGCAGAGCGTCAAAGTTGGTCGTGAAGGCGAACGCGCCCTTGTCGGCGAGGAACTGGCGAATGGCGAGTTCTTCCCGGGCGGCTTCGACAACCTGATTCCGGTCAGCTCCGTCTTTTTGAGCGTTGGGCGCCAGCTCGTACTGATCTTCGTACTGAGCGATCAGGTCGGCGATTTGAGCGTCTGTAACATCCGCCTGAACTGCGGCGAGGTCGCCGATGGGATAATAATCGACGTGGTATCCGAGAACCTTTTCCGCCTCGACTTTGTCGCCGTCTGTAACGGCAACGTTGTTCATGTTGTCGCCAAAGCGGACGACTTTGAGATTCTGCTGATCCGCCCACGCGGCGCAGACTCTCATCCACGACGCGACCTGCGCTACGGTCGATTCCTCCTGCCAGAACCCGACAACGACTTTGCGGTTGATTCTCAGCCGGGAGACGATATGCCCGAATTCTCGGTCGCCATGAGCGCTCTGGTTGAGGTTCATGTAGTCCATGTCGATGTCAGCCCACGGGATTTCCCGATTGAACTGCGTGTGCAGGTGCAGCAGCGGCTTCTGGAAAGACTTCAAGCCGTGAATCCACATCTTGGCGGGAGAAAACGTGTGCATCCAGGCGATAACTCCAACGCAGCGCGGGTCGACGTTTGCCTTGGCGAAGACTTCCGCGACTTCCGCCGCCGAGTTCGCCGTCCCTTTATAGACGACGTTCATCGGCAGACGTCCGGACTCGTTCAAGCCGTTGACAATCGCCTGGGAATGGGAGTCGACAATTTTGACCGTCTCGCCGCCGTAAAGCAGCTGCGCGCCGGTTACAAACCAGATTTCGTTGTTTTCGTAAATGGTCATGGCGAATTGAGGGGTAATAGTAAGAAGTGGTTAGTTGTTAGTGGTTAGTGGTAAGTTAGAGGATCGCTTTGCGTCCTAACCACTTAAAACTTACCACTAATTACTCTCTCATTATACACGCAATAGAAGAGATGTCAATTCAATATTGCGCAAAAGTCGTTATCTTTTTACGCAGACGGGCGGCGCCGCTCCTAATCCGCCTTTTTATTTAAGCCGCAAAGAACGCAAAGAGCGCAAAGAAATGGAAGGCGGTAATGGAGTTCGCCAACGGCGAACGGAATTACGCTTAGGCGAGCCACGGGTGTAAACCCGTGGGTGTGAGCGAAGCGAACGTAACGGCGAACAAAACGCCTCGAAGCGAGTATTACAAATCGACGCAGCCAATAACTATTCCGGGTCGCGGACGAAGTCCGCCGAAGAAAGTCTCACGCAAAGTCCGCAAAGTTCGCAAAGTAATTTAAATGGACGCGAAGCGCGCCGCTGGACCCGCGTAGGCGGTTCAATATTAGTAGCCGTGGGTGAAACCCACGGAAAAAGAATAACGATAATATAAACATCGTCAAATAACCTTTTCCTTTTGCCTCCTGAAAGGGGACAAGAGGAAAAGGAACTGAAACGATTAGAAACGTCCACCGAAGAATTTTAACCACAAAGAACACAAAGAACTCAAAGAATCAACTGGCGTGAAAACAATCAACGCGAGACGTTTTACTGGTTTGTCGAGTTCTTCTCTTCCTGCTTCTTTTTGCTATACTCGTTGAACAGTTTATACATAGCAGTAAAATGATTTGCCTTAGCCGCTTTAATTGGATTTGCGCCCCCCTTGTTTTTAATTGTCGGATCAGCGCCTGCTTCAAGTAACGCTTTGGCAACGTCTATTTGACTCATTTTGCAAGCCAGAAGCATAAGAGGCGTGTCCTTCTTTATATCTTGAGCGTTTACGTCAGCCCCGGCTTTGATAAGAATATTGACAATATCGACATCCCCAATGTCTACAGCGTCATGCAAAGGCGTACTTAGACTCTTTGATGAACGGGCGTTGGGGTCGGCGCCGCGATTGAGAAGATCCTGTACAGCTTGCAAGTCGTGGCGTCCGATTGCTTCGCGTAAGAGCGAGTTAAGACTCGGCGTATAGCCATGTTTTTCTAAACATTTTCTAAGTTCCTCTTTTTTCGGACTCCTGGCGCCAATATTATTCACATCTGCCTGAGAGGGTTTAGCTCCCAGTTTGAGCAGCAGTTCGAGCATTTCAACGTCTTTGACAACTTCAAAGGCAGAATTCAAGTTCGCGCCTCGCTTTGCCAGCAGCTCAACCGATTCCGGACAGTTTTGGCAGACCGCCAGTTGAATTAAAGTCATGGAATATATTCTCGGCGTTTCTACAGGCGCGCCGGCGTCGAGAAATATCTCTAAAAGCTTCGGATTCGCAACGGCGTAATCGACTGGCTGCATACCGTCAGTATCCATGCCAACTACAGTATTAGAGCCAAAGCCGCGTTTCCCGGTAATAGCAGGCGTTGCGCCGGCGTCCAAAAGAACTTTACAGGCTTCAACCTGATTGTTCATCGCCGCGATATGCAGCGCAGACAGTTCGTCTCGATGAGTTGCCGGGAGGTCGATAACGACGCCTGATTTAATAATCTTTTTGATCTCTGCAACGTCTCCCCGTTGAACTGCGTCGCGCAATAGTTCGGCTTTTTTAATCATCGCTTCCTGCTGCGGCTGAGTATATCTGCCCATATATTCAATCGGCAACCCTTTATTCTGCATCGTGTATTTTTTAACGTCCCACCATGTCAGAGACGACATATTGCCAAGCTGAACCTGCAAATGATAATAGGTTGCAAGCGCGGCGCAAACGATAAGAGCGAATATCGAATAAAAGATGATTCTCTTTTTCATGTTTTTGTTCCATCTAAATCAGGGGGGATGAATTGAACGTTCAACCGATACAGATTATTTTAATTGATTTAACCGAGACGGTCAATAGTGTAGAAGAAAAATCTAGCGTTTTCATTTCTTTCGTCGAAAAAAGCGGACTTCGTCCGCGACCCGGAATGGTTATCGACTGCGATCAAGATTTTCAGCGGGTCTTGTTTCCTTTTGCGGCAGAGACTGCCGAGGGCCGGGTACGCTCGCGGTTGAACGCAATTCTCATTTCTCGCAACTCGCAACTGAAATAATATACATATTTCTACTATTTATATCAAATTCTTTTCGTCTTTTTGAGAAACTCTGAAAAAATAGCGAACCAAAATGGGGGTTGGGGGGTATAATATAATTATGACGAGTTTGACTGATTGTCAGTCGTTAAAGAATCAACGGTTAATTTACAAGTTTATATTATGAGTTTCGACATTCAATCGATTAACATTCAGGTTTCTCAGCAGGCTGAGAAATTAACGCTTCTGCGGCAGGAAATCGGCAAGGTTCTTATTGGTCAAAAGACAATGGTTGACCGCCTTTTAATCGGGCTGCTGACCGGAGGGCACATCCTTCTGGAAGGCGTTCCCGGGTTGGCAAAAACGACGGCAATCAAAGCTCTGGCGCAGGCTCTGGACTCTAAATTCCAGAGAATTCAGTTTACTCCTGACCTTCTTCCCGCCGACCTGTTGGGGACGATGATCTACGTTCCCGGAACCGGCGATTTCCAAACCCGAAAGGGTCCGATTTTCTCTAACTTTATTTTGGCGGATGAAATCAACCGCGCGCCGTCTAAAGTCCAGTCCGCTCTGCTGGAAGCGATGCAGGAAAAGCAGGTAACCATCGGCGATTCCACCTATAAGCTGGACGATCTGTTTTTGGTTATGGCTACGCAAAACCCGATTGAGCAGGAAGGCACGTATCCGCTGCCGGAAGCCCAGCTTGACCGATTCATGCTCAAGGTGAAAATCACGTATCCCAAGCCGGACGAGGAAATGCAGGTTCTCAATCAGGCGTTGGGCGCGGTCGCTCCGACGACGTCGCCGGTACTGTCCGAGGCGGACATTCTTTCCATGAAAAAGACGGTCGAACAGCTCTATATCGACGACCAGATCAAACGTTACATTCTCTCGATTGTTCAGGCGACGCGAAATCCCGAAGATTACGACCTGAAAAAGCTCAAGCCCCTTATCGAATACGGCGGATCTCCGCGCGCGACGATTTACCTGGCTATTGCCGCCAGAGCGGAAGCGTTTCTCAACGGCCGCGGCTTTGTTACGCCGCAAGACGTTAAAGACATCGCTTACGACGTTCTGCGCCATCGTATAATTCCAACGTACGAAGCAGAAGCGGAAGGCTTGACGTCGGAGAATATCATTGATGCTGTACTTCAGGCAGTTCCGGTTCCGTGATTGATTGAAAGGCGGTAATGGAGTTCGCCAACGGCGAACGGAATTACGCATTCGCCGTCAGGCGAACAATTTCCTTGAATGCGTAACTCCGTTTAACAATATGCAACTATGAACGAATCCAATCCTTTATCTTCTATTGGCATAACCGCAGAGAAAGTCCGTCGATTGCAGATCGTTGCCAATCGACGGGTTGACGATTTACTGGCGGGACAGTACAAAAGCGTGTTTCGCGGCCGCGGCATGGAGTTTGACGAAGTGCGTCAGTATCAGCCCGGCGACGACATCCGCGATATCGACTGGAATGTAACAGCGCGGTCTGGCGAGCCGTTTATTAAACGGTACTGCGAAGAACGCGAGCTGACGATTATGTTCCTCGTTGACGTCTCCGCGTCCGGGATTTTCGGGTCGGCGAACAAATCGAAGCTGGACGCCATGACGGAAATCGCGGCGGTGCTGATGTTTTCCGCGTTGAAAAACAACGACAAAATCGGCATGATTACCTTTGCCGACGACGTTATCGAATACATCCCGCCCAGAAAGGGGAAGTCGTACATTCTGTCGATGATTCAGAAGCTGGTAACGATTGAACCGGTTCGGCGTCAAACGAACCTGTCCGCCGCGCTGGAGTTCATGACCAAGGTTTTGAAACGCCGCGCTGTCGCGTTTCTCATTTCCGACCTCGACGGCGAGTTGTCCCAGCGGGCCCTCATGGGCGCCAACAGACGTCACGATTTGGTGGCGCTGAGAGTCAACGATCCCCGCGAGTACGAAATTCCCGACGTTGGGTTTATTACTCTGGAAGACGCCGAGACGGGAGAACTGATTGAACTCGACGCCCGATCGCCCAAGGTTCGCGCTCTGTTTGCTCAAAACGCGAAACAACGTGACGAACAAATCAACGACCGCCTTCGCCGCTCGAAAGTCGATCAATTAAAACTCGATACGCAGTCCGACTCCGTTGACGAACTGCGAAAATTTTTCGATATGAGGGAGAGAAGGATTAGGCATTAAGAAGTTGCGAGTTGCGAGTAGCGAGTTGCGAGAAGTTTTTGTGATGCGCTTGCGTAACTCCTCACTCCTAATTCCTAACTCACAATCCCTTGAGATTATTATGAAAATTAACTATATACTGTCGTTATGGCTTATACTGGCGTTGCTGGCGTTTGAGTCGACGGGCTGGGCGCAAGACGCTCCCAAAGCCGAAAAGGACGCGGCTCCGACCGCGGTGTCGGTGGAGTCGTCGGTAGCGCCGCTGGAAAATGTGACGCTGGCTACGGATGTTAAATGGACGATAAAAATAACGGGTCCGGAAGGATGCGC
>JAZRTH010000111.1:0-1740 GCA_045651945.1 Thermoguttaceae bacterium | reverse complement strand
ACTGACGACTGGTGCGACCTCATTCTCGAAAACGACAACGTTATGTCGGCGCTGTGTCTGGAAAAGAACATGTCTGTCAACTGTAACGACGTCAGCAATCTGGTTAATCTCAAACTGCTGCCTAAATCCACGCTGAAATTGCCAGCGATTGCCCATGGTTTTCGCGATAAAATCGTTTTTCCTTTAGATAAACTTGGAACGCCGGTCAGCGATCGCGTAACAATCCAAGACATTTATTTTCTTGTTACAAACGACGAACTTCGTCTGTCGTCAAAGCCTGGTTCAGAAGCTCTCAATCAGGCGTTTACGCACATTTCAAAGCACATTCCATTTTGCTGCTTGTCAGACGATAAATATTCGTTTGAAAAAGTCAGAAGCGTTCGTCAGAAGAATAAAATCCAATCAATAATCCAGGACAGACGAGAGTTCTTTCAATCGCTGGCGCGCAGCATTCGCAGCGGAGCCGTGAACTTTTATGCTATTCCCTATCAGAAAAACGCCGAAGCGTTAAAAACAGCCGTTGACATTATTCGCAGGAGTTAATATGTTCGATACAGTTTTCCAAAAGCTTCAGGCGAAACGCAGTAAACTTGTCGTCTCCTGGAATGACCGGTTTTCACAGACGCATAAACTGTTTCAAGACGCGCTGCAGTCAAACGACTGGAGCTTTACAAAATCCTTTTCGTCCATTGCAAAAAAGAACGTTCAGGTCGCTCTTGAATTTCGGAGCATGCTGAAAACGTCGCTAGATTTCAATACAAATGAAGAGTCAATGTGTCTAATCCTGCATGGCTCAACCGCTCACGGCAAGGGGCGAACCGCTCCGAATATTGATCACAAAATTTGTCCTGGGGCAAACCCGCAGATGATAACGACGGTTATTCCCAAATGCCGAGACGACGTCGATTTAATATTGCTGGTTAATCGTCCAAAATTGTTCGAGAAATCAGTCCGGGATTTTGTAAACTATTATCATCACAATGGAATCGACATTACAATCAATCTTGTCGCGTGGACAGACTTTTGGGATGAACTCCAGAATGCAGGTTCTCCAGCAATTCGCCGTATTTTCATGTATAATTACCCGGTATTTTTAATTGGACAGGAATATTGTACGTCTATCATGGAAAAAGCTCGAGCGTTTGAGACCTGGCTGGATCTTCCGCACGAACTGGATTTCCGTTTGCTGATGAAGCTGGCGGAAACGCTTTCAGCTCAAAACATGTCCGGGTATACGTTTTCAACGCCTCAGCTTTTAGAATTGTTCCCAACGTTCTATTTGGCGGGAAGAGACAATATCCATATTGGCTTTCCTAAAAATCGAATCAAAATCAAGGGACAAACTCATTGAATTCATTTTTATAAACAAGATTTTATATGGAAACCATCGTTCAAACCGGTCTTTTTCCAGGACGATTTCAGCCGTTTACCAACGCTCATCTGGAACGCATTCAAAGCATATGCAGCGCTTATCCGGATATAACTTTGTGCGTGCTGATTGGGGACGTGGGAGAATTGAACAAATCCAATTTTTTAACGGTATCTGAACGCGAATTCATGATAAACGAGGTTCTGCAAAACAACGACTTGACAGATCGCGTTTTTGTTCGCCATCTCAAGGGAGCCGAGTCTGAGACATGGGTTTCAAACGTTTTAAAGACCGTGCATAATCTGGCAGTCGTCTTTAGTGACAACCCTTTTGTATATCAGCCGTTCACGAAAGCTGGAATTCGCTGTGTA
>JAZRTH010000110.1:0-1996 GCA_045651945.1 Thermoguttaceae bacterium | reverse complement strand
GGGAGAAAAGTCTGTCATTTCTGACCTGATGGCGCAAAAAGACGGTCTGATTAAATCCGGAATGCTCAACACAGCGTTAAAGAGCAAAGACGCTCTGGTTACGAGAATCGTTACAAAGGCGGCGGTCGTCATCGGTCGCGTCTGCCGGTCGGTTCGACACTTGATTGACCCGGAAACGATTATTCTCGGCGGCGGGCTGATGGAAGCCTGCGGATGGTTCCTCATGCCGATTATTCAAAAGGAAATCGAAGACGACCATCTCATCGCGTCTAAACGAAAGCGGGAAGTCGTCTACTCCAGCCTCGGCGACGACGCCGTCGTTTTCGGCGCGCTCGCTCTTGCCAGAACGGACGTCAAGCGTTCGCCCTTCGACGCCGCGTTTAACATTCTGCCGGAATACCCGGAACTGAAAATCAATTTAGACGGCGCCATTGAAGGGAAAAAGAAGACGTGGAAAGAACCGTTCTTTATTCGTCCTGACGGCAAAGAGAAATCCTGGAAAACGTCCGAAGCTCCAACGCCGGACGACATCGCCAGCGTCATTTCCGGCGGCGTTGAATGTCTGTTTGTCGGCTCCAAAACCGGCGCCGCCCTTTCAGACGAATGCAAGGAATTCCTTCAGCAGCGCAACATTCAATGGAAAGAAGACAGCGTTGTCAAGACAATTCAAAGTTACAACAAATCGACAGCTCGCCGCGCGGTTATTTTCGCGTAGAGCGAAAATAAGGCAGTAGGCAATAGGCAGTAGGCAGTAGGCGCGAAGCGCTTCCGCTAGAACCGCGTAGCGGTTCAATATCAGTAGCCGTGGGTTTTAACCCACAGGGGAGCTTTTAGCTTCTAGCTGCTAGCCTCTAGCTTATCCATAAGGCGCCAAAGTTAAATAATTACGCTAAGAATCTCCAAGCTAATAGCTAGTAGCTAATAGCTTATAGCTTAAGAACCCACTAACCACTAACCACTTACCACTAATGATACTAGACGGCAAAGCCCTTGCGGCAACCCTTCGTTCAGAAACAGCGCAGGAAACGGCGCAGTTTATTCAGCAAACTGGCGTTACGCCGTGTCTGGCGGCGATTCTCGTCGGCGACGACCCGGCAAGTCAGGTCTACGTTCGCAATAAGGAAATCGCGTGTCAAAAAGCGGGAATTAAAAGCGTCTTGCACAAACTTCCTGCTGAAACGACTCAGGAAGAACTCGAAGCGTTGATCGACCAGCTCAACGCCGACCCGGAAATTTCCGGCATCCTCTGCCAGCTGCCGCTGCCCAAAGGACTCAACGAAACGGCGATTCTGGATCGCATTTCTCCCGACAAAGACGTCGACGCGTTCCATCCGGAAAACGTCGGGCGGATTCTCCAGGGGCGTCCCCGATTCCTGCCCTGCACGCCGGCGGGAATTATGGAATTGATTCGCCGAAACAATATCGAAACCAAAGGGAAAAACGCCGTCGTACTCGGCAGAAGCGACATTGTCGGCAAACCGATGGCGGCTTTGCTGATGCAAAAGGGCGTTGACGCCACCGTTACGGTCTGTCACAGCAGAACGAGCAATTTGGCAGACGTAACCCGGGCAGCAGAGATTCTAATTGTCGCTATTGGAAAGCCCAAGTTCGTTACCGCCGACATGGTTGGCGACGGCGCAGTTGTCATCGACGTTGGAATCAACCGAACGGAAGATGGTCTTATCGGCGACGTCGACTTTGACGCGGTGAAAGACAAAGCGTCGGCGATTACCCCGGTTCCCGGCGGCGTCGGTCCGCTGACAATCGCCATGCTGTTACAGAATACGCTCACTGCCGCGAAACAACAGCTGGGGAATTAGTAATTAGTGATTAGTAATTAGTAATTGACGCGAAGCGTTCCTCTAGAACCGCTTTAGCGGTTCAATATTAGTAGCCGTGGGTTTTAACCCACGGAATTAGTAATGAACGCAAAGCGATCGGCGAGCCGGGAACGTCAGTTCCCGGGCATAGCAATGACAATCGCTAGAGCATTATA
>JAZRTH010000109.1:0-4075 GCA_045651945.1 Thermoguttaceae bacterium | reverse complement strand
GTTCCGCTACCGAAAAGCGACTGTTCGCGACATGGGCGTCCCGGTCGGCGGTTACACGCAGGTTTTGGCTTGCGCCGAATACATGTTCCCGATTACTGCTGACGACATGGTTAAAGGCGTCGTATTTTGCGACACCGGCACGTCAGACAACAACTTTGGGTCATGGAAAGATCGTTACAGAGCGTCAGTCGGGTTTGGATTCCGAATCACAATTCCTATGATGGGATCCGTACCGATTGCGTTGGACTTTGCCTTCCCGGTGTCGAAAAACGATTTCGATGAAACGGAAATTTTCAGCTTTACCATGGGCGGAATGTTTTAGAAGGTTATTCCATGGCGGCGCAAACTGCAGAAACCATCGTATTAAACAGCGTTCCATTCAGCAATACAAGCCAGATTGCAACGCTATATACGCGAGAGTTCGGAAAATTTTCCGCCTTGGCGAAAGGCTCGCGCCGGGAAAAAAATCCGTTCGACAACGGGCTGGATTATATGGCGCGTCTGAAAACGACGCATTACGTCCGTTCGCAGGGGCTTCAGCTGCTCACGCAGGCGAGCCTTCAGCGCTGGTTTCGAGTAGACAGAAACAATCCCGGCGCGTTGTTTGCCGGATATTATATTGTCGAGCTTATCGATTCGTTCACGGCGGAATTTGATCCGTCGGCGGAACTTTTCGACTTGACCGACGAAGCCCTGGCAGACCTGATTTCAGGAAAAGAAGTTTGGCGAACGCTGACCCGGTTTAATTGGCAGATGTTGAGAGTAATCGGCATTGCGCCTCAATGGGACGCCTGCGTTTGCTGCGGGAAAAAACGAACCCGTCAGGCGGGCTGGGCGTTTGGACTGATCGACGGCGGAGTCGTTTGTCCAAACTGCAAACTGGGGCGAACGCGACTCGTACTCGTTTCGCACGCCGTACTGGATATTGGTCGACAATTCGCCGACCCGAAACACAACCTGTGGCGTCGGCTCAAAGCGGCGGACAATCACCGCAAAGAGCTGCGTCGTTTAACAGATTTATACATAGCTCATAACCTTGGCTGGGCTCCGAAAATGCAGCGATACAGTCAAATGTTTGTTTGAATAATAACGAAAGTGTTACTGGAATGAATACCAGATATCAACTCTGTCGACTTTGCGCCTTAGCCGCGATGAGCGTTGCGCTCTTTGCCGGCTGTACAAGCATGCAAATACGCGGCTCTGTCAAAGATTGGGACGCCATTGCGGCTAACATCAACGCCAACCCTTCGCCAAAAGTCGATCAGAAAACGCTTGATAAATCATACGACACGCTCATCAAAGATCAAAAAATTGACGGCGACGGCACAGGGTCGGACGTCGAGTATATCGGCGATGCATTTGTCGATTCTTACAGACATATCGTCAACGACTTGCCAGACGTAACTGCCGCCCAGTCGTTGTTCAAAGAAGGACTGGATTTATTTACTCAGAAAAAATACTCAGCGGCGGCAAAGAAGTTTTCCTCCTGCCAATGGAAATGCACTGCCAAAGATTCGGTTCTTAAAGAAGACGCCATGTTTATGGAAGCAGAATGCTACTTCTTTGACAATCGATACTCCAAAGCGTTCAAACAATACGGAAAAGTTGCCAAGAATTACGAAAACTCGCGTTATTCTGATCGAATGGCGGCAAGACTGTTTGCAATTGGACGTTATTGGGAAAACATGTACGATAAATATCATTACGGCATGCTCACGCCCAACTTCTGGGATAAACGCAGACCAATGTTTGACACAAATGGAAATGCGCGAAAGGCGTTTACCAGCGCTCAGCTGCAAAATGCAAACGGAACGTTTTCAGACGCCGCCGTCATGGCTTGCGGAAACAATCTTTTCCGCGACGGACAGTATACTGAAGCGTCTGAACAATATGATCACCTTTGCGAGAATTATCCCAATTCCAAATACATCGTCCGCGCTTATCTGCTCAACCTGCAGTGCAAGCTCCAGATGTATATTGGCTCGCATTACGATTCCAAACCGCTGGAAGACGCTGAAAAGATCGCCAACCATTTGATTAACTTCTACGGTCCGGAACTGGACGCTCAGATGAGATCGGAAATTAAAGAAATTCAGTCCCATTTTGCTGAACAAAAAGCTCAGCGCGACATGGCTATTGCGGAATATTACAAAGATAAAAAGTATTACGGCGCCGCCAGACAGTACTACGGATACGTTCAGCAGGACTATCCCGGCACGGAATCGGCGCTTCAGGCAAAAAAAGAATACCAGAAGATTGCCAATCTGCCTTCAGAACCGGCGAAAAAGTTTGAATGGCTCAAGTACGTATTCCCCGAGGATTGATAGTTAAATTTACAAACAACGGCTTTATTCATGAATCGCTTTTTTGCGTTTCTGACGACTATCTTTGCGGCGTGTTTGATACCCGGCTGCGCCGGTTATCAAATTGGGAATCAATCTTTGTACTCTGCCAGTATTGAGACGATTTACATCCCAATGGTGCAAGCGCCGTCGTTAAGTCCTCACCTGGGCGAACGAATAACAGAAGCCGTCGCCAAAGAAGTGGAACTTCGCACCCCCTATAAAGTCGCTCGAGACAATTACGCGGACGCCGTTCTCAATATCGAGATTTTCGATTACAAACAGGGAATCAATTTTAAGGACAGATGGGGCGGACCTCGTCAGGACAATCTGGAAATGAAAGCGAAAGTAGAACTGGTAAACAGACGATCGCTTACTCCTGAATGTTCGTGCGAATTCTCTCTTGACCAGGCAGGCATTGTATTAGGACATGGTTCCATGATTCCTGTTGCAGGACAGTCAACGGCAACAGAACAGCAGGAAGCCATCGACCGTTTGGCAAGATGCATTGTCAATTCCCTGGAAAAGCCCTGGTAATTGCACGAAAAGCGCGCTCTTAAATACTGCGGCGCCAATAGCGGTTGAAAAACCTCAATCTTTCCTACATTTTTTCTTTCAGACGC
Source organism: Thermoguttaceae bacterium (assembly GCA_045651945.1). Lineage (GTDB taxonomy): Bacteria > Planctomycetota > Planctomycetia > Pirellulales > Thermoguttaceae > RUG11551. The sequence continues at coordinate 1,110 of JAZRTH010000109.1, read as the reverse complement.
GTCCGAAGCTGAGTCAGTAAATCTGTTATTTTAGAAAGAACTGATGGAGATTGTCGAACAATCAGACAATCAGAATTCGCGTCGAAATCAATCAAACCAAAACTGGCGGCGTCTTGAGACTTCCAGGACTTCGGCTCAAATTTAACAATCTGTTCCATTAAAACCGCGGGAGACAACCCCATGGAAACAAGATCGGCTATCGGATAGAATTCAACTGACATCATGGATTTGGCGCCCTGCTCTGTAGTAACGATAAACGAATTAGGCGTTTGCGCCAAATACGTCAAACCGGTTTCCTCTTGAATCAGATTAAAGGTTTCTTCCAGCGTCATCTCGCGAGCGTCAAACGAGATCGGGAATTGAGCGGAGATGCCGGCAATTTTCAAAGACGGTTCGTCCAATAGAATATTGACGTTGATTCTCTGACCGATTTCCGACAACGCGGTTTTCAAATCCGCCGTTGGCTGAAAGTTAATTCCAACGTTTCGTTTTAACGCGCTTTGAGCGCGAACGGACATCGGTTCCAAAGATGCGTCTCTGTTATACAGCGGCGCCAAACGCCGCGCCAGGCGCAGACGATCCAAAAAATCGGCAATAATCCACTGGTTTTGCTGGGACTGCGTTATCATAACGCTGCCGCCGCCGGAAGAGGCAATCGTTCCCGTACCGCCAACTTCTTTCCAATCTCCTGGACACAAAAAATCCCGAATAGACTTAATCAACGCCGCCGTCTTTTCGGGCGATTGCCCAACAAGGTCGGAAACGCTGTAATTCGCCTTGACCATTGCAGACCCCGGCTCGCCGGTACTGACGCTCGAATCAGAACGCGCGTTGACGCTTACACGAGGAACAAAAACCAATTTCCCCTCTGAATTTATTTTGTACATCAACCCTCGCTGAGCCAACACCTCCGTCAACGCAGTTTGAACTGTAACATCTTTCCCTGACCACGAAATTTTATCGTCTGCATTCACCCCGTTTCGTCGGAGAGAATCCCAATTAACTTCCACCGGCAAAGCGCCTAATTCCCGAATCGTCTGCAAACACTGAGACAATTTTTGATCGCGAATGGAAATCGACTTCAGTTTAAGAGCTAAACCGGGTATCAAT
>JAZRTH010000108.1:0-5938 GCA_045651945.1 Thermoguttaceae bacterium | reverse complement strand
CGGCTAACGACGTACCTCTGGATTGCTTCCAAGGAATAGTTGTCGGGGTTGGCGGAAACGTGTACAGTTCCGTCAGGGCGAATTCTCAAATTGAGATTCTTGACCAGTTTGGGTTCGACAATAAACGAAACCGTTGTTCCGTTATGTTCAACAACGCAATACGTTGGAGACGATTTGAGCGAATTTTGAGGCATGTTTAATCTCCCTGTTTTCAGTCCCGAAGACAACTAAAACCGCCGCAAAGCAACAGCCAGAACGTTATCGATAATTTTATCGTGAACCTCGGCTGAAATGTCCTGCCCGGCGTCTTCGTATTCGTATAACAAATCGTCGATTTCCTGTTTAATGCGGTTGTGAACGGTCTGGTTGTTGGTCCAGTCAACGTGACACTGATCGCCAATAATCTTTGCAATGCGTTCAGAAATCTCCGCAGACTGTTCCGGGGAAATGTTCTGTTGAACGTCGTTGCTGAAAATGGAGGTTATGACGCCGTAAAACGCCTGGGCGTGAGGGTCGTTTTTGATTCTGTCGGGATATTGAATATTGGATTTCCCGGCGTAGAAATCCGCCAGAATATTCCTCATGCCAGCCAGGTATTCCAGATCGCTGATAATCCTGTTTTTGAACTTGCTCAAAACCTGTTCGATTCGTTTTGAAAAGCTCTCGTAAAAGGCGGGGTTTTCGTCGTAGCGGTCGTGAATGTTTTTATTGAGCGTATGGACGATGGCGTCCGCCTTGGCGCGGGGGGAGCCGAGCTGACTCAGTTCGGAATCGAATTCTTCCCGGTTAAAAATATTGACCGGGTTGGTGATGCGTTTCAAACCTGCTACAGACATATACGTGTCAAGCAGATTCTGCATAATGGATTCGTACTCGCTGTTGTCGATAGCGTCGCAGTACCGAATCTTGACGCTTCGGCGGATTTTAGAGCAGAATTGGAAAACCTTCTTGTATTTCTCCAGCTCGTCTCGAGGAATGGAATTGTACGCCCGGGGCGAATTAAAAACCGTCGCCAGCTTTTGTCCGAAACGACAAACGAGCTTATAAAAGTCTTTGCGTTTGTCTTCGTCAGCCAGAAAGATTTCGACTGCTTCTTCGTCCTGTTTATCAGACGCCCCGGAAAGGAGATCGTCCAGACGCGTATACGCCTCACGCAACTGCGGAATGGCGGAATTGATATCAACGGCTACGCCTTTGAGGTCGTGAGCGTCGAACTGTTCCAAACCGGCGCCGCTATATTTTTCTAACGCATCGTCCAATTGCTGCAACAAACAGCGATAGTCAATAATCAGTCCATACTCTTTTCCCTCGAAAAGTCGGTTCGTTCTGGCAATCGCCTGAAGCAGACCGTGTTCTTTGAGGTCTTTGTCGATGTACAGAACCTGACATCGCGGCGCGTCAAAGCCGGTCAGCAGTTTGCTGCAGACGATAAGAATGTCAATCTCGCCGTCGATAAATTTGTCTTTAATCTCGGATTCGTATTTGTCTTCGTTACCGTACAAATCCATCATTTGCGACCAAAAGTCATGGACAAGCTTGTCGTCGCTGTCTTCGTCCGGATTTTCGCGCATGTCCGGCTGAGATATAACAACGGCGCATCTCAAACCGCCCAGACTTTCAAAGCATTTCAGATAGCGGACTGCGTCCCGTTTGAAGTTGGTTGCCAGCATTGCCTTGAATCCGGTGTGCCTGACGTTGGAATTAAAATGATTGTAAATATCCAGCGAAATGCGGCGAATTCGTTCTGACGCGGACGTCAGGCGTTCCAGCGAACTCCATTTTCGCTTCAGATCGTTTTTCTGCTCGTCTGTCAGATTCGAGGTTGTTTGTTCAAACCAAATATCGATGCTCGTTTTGTCAACGGTTTGTTCGACAAAACGACCTTCGTAAATTAACGGCAAAACGGCTTTATCGTTGACGCCGGCAAGAATGGTGTACTGGTGAATCAGACGTCCAAACTTTGCCATTGTATTCTTTTCGCTTGTCATCAGCGGCGTGCCGGTAAACCCGATGTAGCAGCCGTTGGGGAACACAGTCCGCATTTTCGTTGCCAATAAACCGTAGTTGCTTCGATGGCTTTCGTCAACCAGAATAAAGACGTTGCGAGACGGGCTGATTACGGCGTTTTGTTCCACCCAGGAGAATTTGTTTATCAGCGCCGTAATGACGTCGCTGTGATTCTCTTTAAGCAGATTGGCAAGACCGCGACCGCTTTCCGCCCGGGCGGATTTCAGCCTTGAATTGTTAAACGTTCGCGCGATTTGTTTGTCAAGCTCTTTTCGGTCTGTTACAACTACAACGCGGGGATTGTCCGGCAGTTTCATCAACAGATATTTTGCCAGCATAACCATTGTCAGGCTTTTGCCGCTTCCCTGCGTGTGCCAAACGACCCCGCCTTGACGGTTGCCGTTGGCGTCTGTCTGATTGATTGTATTGTAAATGGCGTGAACGGCAAAAAACTGCTGATACCGGCAAATCTTTTTGACGTTGCTGTCGAAGAGAATAAAAAATCGTATCAATTCCAGCGCCCGCGCCGGCGTAAGCAACGATATTAACGTTTTATCCTGTTGGGTTGGCGTTCGGTCAGGAACCAGACGTTCCAGCTCCGAGTTTAAAAAACTCTCGTCCTCCTCTTTCCAGTTCGACCAGAATTCTTTCGGCGTGTTGGTCGTTGCGTAGGAAATGGAGTTCTTGTTTGTAGCGATGAGAATTTGAGTAAACCGATAAAAATGCGGGATGTATTCCGGCTTTTGATTTCTCAAATGCTGGTCGATAGCGGCTATGTGCGGGATCGACGGATTTTTACATTCAATCGCGGCAAAAGGAATTCCGTTGACAAACGCTACAATGTCAACCCGTGGATTTAACCGACCGTCTTGAGATTCGACGCTAAACTCGCGCGTTACATGAAAGACGTTATTTTCCGGATTCTCCCAGTCAATAAATCGAAAATCGAAATGCTGCGTTTTCCCTTCGCCGACGAATTCCGGATAGCTTTTTCCTAACAGAAGGACGTCGTAGATTTTTTCGCTGCTTTTGACAAGCCCCTCTGTAATGGGCGATTCCAGTTCCGTAATTGCTCGTTCTATATTAGCGGCGGAAAATTCATTTTCCGTCCCGCCGTAAGAATAGCGGTTTAGACGCCGCAGCTGACCTCTGAGAACGTCTTTTAGCAGAACGTTATATTGCGTCCCGCGCTGAAGCCGACAATCTTCATTCGACAACGCCGCATATCCCATTCTTTGTAACAGTTCAAATGCCGGATCCCGGCTGATTTCGTTTTCCCATTGATCGTTAGGCATAGTAAATTCTCCTGATAAAAAATGTTCTTTGTCCTGAACTGACACATTGTTGAGCCCGGTTCGCGGCGGCGGCGAGGCGCCGCTCCCAATCCGCGCTGCCGCGCGTTTGCCGAAAATCGCTCCCGTTAGTCGCTTGCGTCCTGCGCTTGCACATTGTTGAGCCCGGTTCGCGGGCGTTTCGCCCGCCGAAGCCTCTCTGTCTTTCACATCCGGCTGGTTGAGCGTTCCGCCCGCCGAAGCCTTTCTGCCCCACGCTTAGTCTCTTTTGCAAAAACTGCTCCAGGGATAATCTTCCGGTCGTTTAACCAGTCCGGCTTTTACCGGGTTGTTTGCGATATAGTCTGATTCCAATTGAAATTGTTTTTTACTTCGAACGCATACGTCCCAGTAGTCAATTATCCAATAATTCCCCTGAAACGTATTGATTATATTCTCAATATATCCATCTGGAAATCGTCTTGATGATTTCAAATAATGCAGTATTTCATCAAAACGTACACTGGTAAAATGTTTCCATGAGTTCACAATGTCGCACATTGGATTATGGGGAAACACTCGAATTAAAACATGGATATGGTTAGGCATGATAACCCAATGATATAAATGATAGCGTTTTTCATTGAGTAAATTTAACGAGTCAATAACGCATTGAGCCAGTTCAGGAATTCTCAAAATACACGAGCCGATTCCACGATGAATCCATTCTTCAATTTCACGATGAAGATAATAAACGCGTCTTGAAGGAGGATTGTCTTCAACTTGTTTTTTGAGGATTTTTAACTGGTTTTGGGATAAGGAATCCGAAAGCCGAAATGAAATATGCTGGACCGCATCAGCAAAATCCCAATGAGGAATTTCCCTCCGTTTGTGTATGCCTTTGTTGTTGCGTTCAGTCGACATGATTAAACTCCATGAATGAAAAATCTTGATTGAGCCCTCTGCCCCGCGGTTGCACTCTGTTGAGCCCGGTTCGCGGCGGTGTCCGCCGCCGAAGCCTTTCTGCGTCCCGGGATTTCCCTCGTTCCCGATTTCCTGAAGCGGGCGACACGCCCGCGAACCGGAAGTTCCGGCTGGCTCTCCTTGCGTCCAAGATTTCCGGCGCGCCCAAGCGCTACAGTTCTTCAATGCGAACCAGACCGGTGAGAAGCAGCTGCATGAGGGCTTTTTTGCGGAGCTTCTCCTGTTCCAGCTCCCGTTCCAGTAACGACAACTCCTCGTCCGCCGTCGATAATACTTCTGCAATCGCTTCCTGCTCAGGAAGAGGAGGAAGGGGAATGTGAATAGTCGAAAAATCATTATAACTGATTTGTTTGCCATCGCGTATGCCGTAAACAGCAATTGAAAGACGATTAATATAATCAGGCGTCTTAAAATAGTATTTATAAAACGTATGACAAATATCAATAGCGTTTTCCAATACTGTATATGCTGGGCTAACAACTCCGTTGAAATCAGAGTATTCAATTCCTCCTTGAAATGAACGAAGGCTAATTACAAAGTTTCCTTTTTGTACCAATTTATACCCAACGACGCTTGCTTCGTTGTATTTAATATCAATTTCAACTTGCGAACGAGGTATAACGCCTTTATCTTGTGTTACAGAAAGTACTTCAAGGTCTCCTTTGTTGTTTTTATTTGATACTGGTATAAAAACCTCTCTGGCTTTAGTATTCTTCCATTTCTCTTTGAATCCCGGGAGTCGAATCTTTCCGGTAAGGAGCGTTTGCATGAGATATTTCTTCTGCTTGCGCTTTTCCCCAATGAGCCGTTGTTTCAGATCAATTAACCTGTCCTGCTGCGTTAAAATCTCTGCTATCGCTTCCTGCTCAGGAAGAGGAGGAAGGGGGTATATTAAATTGCCTAGTTTTCGTAAAGAAAGAACTTGCTGTGCAGTGCCTTCTACGAAAGGTCTAAACCTATTGTAAATTGAATAATTGAGTAATGTAACGAGGAACTCACTATTGACCGTTGAGTTAAATGAAAAAACGGGATAGAAGTAACTTATTATTCCATAATCAATAAGATTATTAGTGTTAAAAACAAATCTTCCATCGTCGGTACGGCTTCTAAAAGTAATGTATCCTCTTGGGATAATATTATAACCGATATTGTTATCGGTTGTAACCTGACGATTATTAAAATAGTCGGTTTGTAACATTAAACCTTTTCGAGAAGATGTTAAAACAGGGTACTGATTATTAACTGTAGAAACCTGTTTACATTCGATGATTACGTCTCCTATACGTACTTCTTTCCAGTTGCTCGGTATTATCCCCCATTTTGTTTTCTTGTATCCTTTGGGCGTTTCCCCGCGTTGAATGGCTTCGATTCGTTTTTGTATGGTTGAGTTCATGATTGTTCTCCTTGTTTGTTGTGTTGCTGCTGGTTGAGCCCGGTTCGCGGGCGTTTCGCCCGCCGAAGCCTCTCTGCCCCGTGCAGGCACATTGTTGAGCCCGGTTCGCGGCGGTGTCCGCCGCCGAAGCCTCCCAGCCCTGCGGTTGCACTCTGTTGAGCCCGGTTCGCGGCGGTGTCCGCCGCCGAAGCTTTTCTGCCCCGCGGTTGCACTCTGTTGAGCCCGGTTCGCGGCGGTGTCCGCCGCCGAAGCTTCCCTGCGTCCCAGGATTTCCCTCGTTCCC
>JAZRTH010000107.1:0-13425 GCA_045651945.1 Thermoguttaceae bacterium | reverse complement strand
TAAAGCAGCTCAGCCGCGAATCGGCTCTTTCCAAATCCGGGCCCCTTTTTAAGCCATAAAACGCGCTCGGATTCCGCCCGGGCAGCTTGCCCGATTCTTCCTTCAAATAATTGGAAAAGCGACTCGCGTCCGCAGAATTTGTGAACAGTTTTGTTCTCGAATTCATGAGTTTTTTCATTGTACAAAGTCTGTATTCCGCGATCAAGACGCCGGAGCCGGTTGTTCATGTTCCAAGGTTTGAGCAGTTTCTTTAGTTCTACCATCTCTTCGCCGTAGAGCCCAACTTCCTTCTCTTCCAGAGCGTTGGCAAGATCTTCCAGATTTTGGTCAAGCCAGGCTTCGTCGACGCCGTCCTGTGTCCAATGAGAGCGCCAATCCATGAAATTGAGAAACAATTGACGGTTTAGCAGATACGCCGGATACTCCGTATTTTCCAACGCTTCCAGCTTGACTGGGAACATATTTCCGCCGCGAACGCCCATCGCAATAGCAATTTCGTCCCGACAAACACCGTTGGGCTTCATCGCCTTGCGAGACAGACAGATCAAAGCGACGTCCGACCACTCGACGCCTTCGTAAATAGACCTTCGCCAGTCGTCGCCCGGCTTGATTCTCTCGCGGTCCAACCAGACTTTATGACTGCGGCTTTCCAGATACGCCTTGATTTTACGAACCACGCTTTCGTTGTTCGGATCCGGATACAACGGTTTTCCATATTCATCCGTTACGTCGATTTCGTGTCCGTAGCTGATAAAGATTTTCAACTGTTTAGCGGCTTTGTTCATGTTGACGATGTATTGTAAAAGTGGTGGAAAACAGGCGTTTTGATTTAATAAAAACTGACTAATAATTGACAATACTATAAAATCAAGTCAATTACAAGGGGGACGGATATAAAAATGGAAGTTAATTACCATTTTATTTTCAGACTCACTTCTATGTTTTTGACGACACAAAGTTATCGAATGCTTTAACTTACTATAACGATAAATCCTATAGAAAGGTAACAGAAAAAAGAAGCGTTTAGCATAGATATTTTATTCTGCCAACGAACGCAGATCGGTTGTAAACTGTCAGTTAAGCTGCAAGTTGCAAGACGGCGCATGCAGACTCAATAACTCGCAGCTTAACACTTTCCCAATACTAGCAGTTGACGTACATATCGTCCAAAACGTGGAGAACTTTTTTCGCCAGTTCCCAAGTGGACTTCGCGTTCTGACCGGTAACGAGTCGCCCGTCGTCAATTACAAACGACCCCGCCGGCTTCTCGCAAGAGTACAACGCACCCGCGTCGAGAAGCTTGTCCTCTACGGAAAACGGGATTTCGTCTTCCAATCCCAGCAAATTTTCTTCTGCATTGGAAAAGCCAGTAACCGACCGACCTTTAATCCAGTACAAATCGTCGTCCCCTTTCGGAGCCGCCAGGATTCCACAGGCATGACAAATTGCGAAAACCGGCTTGTCCTGCAAAATAAAGTCTTCCAGAAGCCGGACGCTTTCCCGCTTCTGACAGACGTCCCACAAACACCCGTGTCCGCCGGGATAATAAACCGCTGAGTACTGACTGGCGTCAACGTCAATCAGAGAAATCGTCTCCTCCAGCTTGCTTTGTGCTTCGCTCAGCTGTTTAGTATAAGAATCCATCTTATCGCGAAACTTTTCTGTGCAATACCCTCTGTCGGGCATGCTGTACGGATCAATGGGCGCGCTTCCCCCTTTGAGAGAAACGACGTCAATTTCGTACCCGGCGTCCCGCCAAAGCATAAACGGAACCGCATATTCTTCAAGCCAGACGCCCGTCGGCGCGCCATTGTTCAACTCGCCGTGATTGGTAACGACAAACAAAATTTTATCCATTTTAATATTCCTTTGCTAAATTGTTAAAATGACTGGGGTATGGAATTATAGGAGAAAAGGAAAGCTATTAGTGTATTGGCAGAAAAAGCAATATTTGGCATAAGCTTCAAAGTTCATCTACCACAAAAACACATTCTGTATTTTATTTATTTTACGTATCTTAATCTTATGCATCGTAAGTCAAAAATTCTCACCGCGGTATCTATTATTTGTTTTTAAATATGATATAATTAGAGAGAAAATGATTAGCATTTTGAAAGGCGGTTTTTCCGAGGGCTAACGCGCCTTGGTTCGCCTATTGTTTCCTTAAACATCATTCCCCCGATAACGATCATGAGTTTTGATTTTGGTTCGTTAAATAATAACAAGAAAAAAACGTCGACCACAAAAAGGACAAGTAAAACGTCGTCAAAGTCCTCAAGCAAGACGTCCTCAAGCAGATCGTCCAGCAGCCGTTCCACCAGACGACGCAGAAGCAGCAATCCTTTGAGCGGTCTGTTCAAGGGCATGAACAAAAACACGTACACGTACGACAGCCTCATCGGCGGGATTCTTATCCTTTTGGTTATTGTCATTTACTGCGACAACAGCGGTTCTTCGACTACTTCTCATTCGCCTCAAATGGATAAAAGAGCCTATCTGGAACGGGCGAACGAGTACACAAACAATCACGAATACCAAAAAGCGATTCACGCCTATAAAAAAGCGTACGAAATCGATCCGCACGACAGCTACGCCACAGACCAGATTTCAATTCTTTATCGAAACAATCTCCACGACGAAAGCAGCGCAGAGTACTGGAAAAGCAAGAGCGAGCAGATTACCGCCAACAAGGTCGATTCCAATCGCGGCGCATCTGCCAAAGCATACGAAGAAAAAGCCGCGCGAAAGGCTCAAAGACGAAGTGGAGGACGAAGGTAGAGTTTAGGCAGTAGTTAGTGGTAAGTGGTTAGTGGTAAGTTAGATCATCGCTTGCATCCTAACCACTAACCACTAATCACTAACCACTAATCACAACTAACAATGAAAATTCTCCTTTTTGAAGACGACGGAATCCAACGCCTGTTTCCCGCAACAATTGGGCGCGCAGCGTTTACGCTTTCATGCGGCGGTTTCAATCTGATTCAACTGCTGTCGTTAACCAATAACGAGCTGTACGCTCAAACGCGGAAATACGTCGAACAGACCACTCTTCTCGACGTCAATCCGTATTTGCCAAACAAGGTCAAGTTTGATTTCCCAATTATCGACGACCCCAACGAGCCAATACTGTTAGTCAACGCCACGCTGGTTCCTTCCATTAAATCCATTGAGATTTTGGAACAGATTATTCAAGACGGCCGTCTGACAGTGGTTTATAATCAGCCGTCCGACAACTCAGCCGCGCAAGTTCATCTTCAAGACAACGAAGCCGTTGAAATGTTGGACGAACCCAAATCGGTCGTTGCCGCCGCCATTGTAACAGCTCAGCAGGCGTGGTCGTTGTTTGAGAACAGTTCATATTCCCAGACCATTCAAAACGCGATTGTCAAACTGCGTCTGCCCGACAGTCCGTTCCAACTGCCGATTTTCCAGCGTCCGCACGATTTGGTTTTTTATCATCTCAACGGCTTTGCAGAAAATCAGAGCTATCGTCTGGCGCAGGGCGGATATAAAGAAATTCAAGACGGTTTGTTCGTCGCTCCGGATGTCAAGTTGGGAGATTACCTGGTTGCCAATTCCTCCAACGGACCGATTATTATTGACCGCGGAGCGTCTGTTGGACCGTACTGTTATCTTCGCGGACCGGTTTATATCGGGCCAGACGCCAGAATCATTGAACACGCCGCAATCAAAGACCGCGTTGCCGTGGGAAGAACGACAAAAATCGGCGGAGAGGTGGAAGCCTCAACCATCGAGCCGTACACCAACAAACAGCATCACGGTTTTTTGGGACATTCCTACGTTGGATCCTGGGTCAACCTCGGCGCGGGTACGTGTAACAGCGACCTGAAAAACACCTATGGAACCGTCGTCATGGAATACCCGGACGGGCGATATCAAACGAACATGCAGTTTCTCGGCTGCATAATCGGAGACTTCGCCAAGACGGCAATCAACACCAGTATTTTTACAGGGAAACTTGTCGGCGCGTGTTCCATGCTTTACGGCTACGTAACGCGCAACGTTCCCAGTTTTGTCAACTACGCCAGAGCGTTTGGACAAATTACGGAAGTTTCTCTGGACGTTTTAATCTCGACGCAAAGCCGCATGTTCGCCCGCCGAAACATCGTTCAGCAGAACGCTCATATCGAACTGATCAAAGACATGTACGAACAAACCAAACACGAACGGCTCATGGCGAACGAGCCTTTACAGTTGTAAACAACCGTTCACAAATAGGGAATAGGGAATAGGAAATAGAGAATAGTTTACGGGGGGCGGGTATTACCCGCCAAAAAACAAACAGCCTTTGATTTTCGCGGACAATGTCCGCTCCCCAGAAAAAACTACTCCCTACTCCCCACTCCCTAAACCACAGTAAACATCATGCCCATATATAACTATCATTGTGAATCATGTAATGCGGACGTGGAACTCATCGTTCGCTCGTCCGACAAGCCGGTCTGTCCGGAATGCGGGTCAAAAAATCTGACCAAACAGATAACCGCGCCCAATTGTCACAAGCCGTCTCATGGCTGCAAGCATGGCGAATGCGATCATTCTCACCATGGCGGCTGCTGCGGACACGGCGGAGGCTGCTGCTGCCATGGCTAAAAAGAAGCAGGAAAAAAAGGGAACGCCCGAAGATCCCACTTTTAAAAACGTGTCGGAAAACCGACGCGCCAAGCATGATTTTGACATCACGGCGCAGCTGGAATGCGGAATCGTCCTGTGGGGAAGCGAAGTCAAAAGCCTTAGAACCGGGCATTGCAATATTTCGGAGTCTTACGCCAGAGTCAAAAACGGAGAACTGTGGCTTATCAACTGCGATATTCCAGAATACGACAAGGCGCACCAGTTTAATCATACGCCTCGACGAACCAGAAAGCTGCTCGTCCATCAAAAAGAACTCAAAAAGCTGGACAAAGCCACGCAATCGCCAGGCACAACGCTCATTCCACTTCAGATTTACTTTACCCGCGGATACGCAAAAGTCAAACTCGGCGTCTGCATCGGGCGTCAAAAGCACGACAAACGCCAGGCGCTTAAAGACGCAGAAGCCAAACGCGACATTCGCACTATTATGAACAACCGTTCACAAAGAGGCCGTAGGCAATAGACAGTAGACAGTAGGGAATAGGCGCGAAGCGCATCCGCTAGAACTGCGTAGCAGTTTAATATTAGTAGCCGTGGGTTTTAACCCACGGAGTAAGTGGTAAGTTAGATCAACGCTTGCGTCCTAACCACTAACCACTAATAACTAACCACCAATCACTAATCACAAATAACCATGAAAAATAAAACCTTTATTTCGACTGACCCTGTTTCTTCTGGAACTGGAATTACTCCTGTCGTTGTTGGAGACGTCATCGACCAGACAACCCGTCTGTGGCAGGAAAAATGGGAAAAGCTCATTTCCCGCACCAATTGGGAAAAGGGCAAGCTGATTCAGGAATGGCGAACCGCTCTGATTGAACAGGGCGCGCCCGCTACCGCGTATTCAGACGAAACCTGGAGCCGTCAGGTTGGCGCCGTTACGCCGCAGCACGTTGGGCGTCTTCGACGCGTCTACGAACGCTTTAACGACCTGTCCGCGGAATTCCCGCAACTATATTGGAGTCACTTTCAGGCGGCTCTGGACTGGGACGACGCTCAATCCTGGCTTCAAGACGCGGCGGACAGCAAATGGTCGGTTTCCCAAATGAGAATGAAACGCTGGGAAAGCCTCGGTTCTCCGGCAGATAAAAAACCAAAAGAGACGGACGTTCACCCTTCCGATTTAGACGAGGACGTCAACCCCGACAACGACGAGCCGAAAGGCAAAAAGGGAAAGGGGCTTGACGATTCCGTCGAGTCCACCGAGGGCGAAGTCAAAGACTTTGACCCGAATTTCGGCGGGTCAGACGGACCGCTCAACGAAAAGCCGGACTTCGGCGACGAATCGGAGATTCCCTTCCAGCCAGACCCGCTTCAGCCGGGCGGAGAATCCATGTTCGCGGCTCCGCAAACGCCTGCTGAACCCTGTCGTCCGTTTGAAGACATTCCAGACTTCCCCGACGATTTAACCAACGCCTTCGACGCGCTCAAGATCGCCATTCTCAATCATAAATTGGCGGGCTGGGAAGACGTTTCCTGCGACGACGTCTGCGCCGCCCTCAACGCCATGAAACAGCTGGCGATGAACAAATAGACTTATAAATGTAGTTGTAACAAAAGAACCGGGATTGAAAACGGAAACAAATCCTTTCTCAATCCCGATTTTTATTTTAACAATTAATCCTAAGCGTTTTCTTTTTGGGATTTTGTCTTCTTGCTGCGTTTTTCTTCACAAGGGAAATTTCGCCAAATGGCGGCGAGAATCGAGCCGGTTGTGTTCATAAAGCAGCCGAAAATGGTCGGAGCCAAGCCCAGAGTTGTAACTTTTCCCATGTCGTTGGCAATCGACGTCGCCAAACCGCTGTTTTGAATTCCAACTTCAATGGAAATCGTTCGGCTGTCCTTCTTTGACAACCGACACAATCTCGCCATCGCGTATCCGATAACGTATCCGAGCAAATTATGCGCCAGGCAAACAATCAGCAGAATCCCGCCAACCGCCATTAACGATTTATGTCCAACGGTTACGGTTGCCAGAATTACCAACCCCACCGCAAGCGACGACAGGAACGCCAGAAAATGTTCCACCTTTTCCTCACGATTTCTTAAAAACGGTCTGAGGAAGGCAGATGCCAAAGCCGGCGCGACAACGCAATACGCAATTGTCAAAAGAGCTTTGTGAAACGCCTCGGAACACGAATATAACCCCGCCCAGATAAACAGGATATGCAATCCAAAAATCAAAAAAGAATATACAAGAGCTTGAATTGTTACAGATCGTCTGCGGGTTAATCCGTGCATTTGAACGCTCTTAAACAAAAGCCCTGCAATAATCGGATAAATCACAATGCCGAGCATGCTTGCCATCATTTGGACGGCATGAACTTCAATGAACTGGCTGGCGAAATATTCCATGTACAACGGCGTCAGGAACGGAGCGACCAGCGTCGAACAGGCGGATAGCGTAACCGACAGCGCCACATTCGCCTTCGCTAAAAACGACATCACGTTGGAAGCCACGCCGCTGGGCGAACACCCCACCAGAATGATTCCTGCCAGAATTTCCGGACCAAGTCCATACTGTTCAGACAGCATGCCGCATAGCGTCGCCAGCGCCAAGCCGCTAATCGGCATGACCAGAAATTGCAGCCCCAAACCAACAATCACGCCTTTGGGCTGGAATGCAACCGCCTGAAAATCCCGAAGCGTCAGCTGCGTTCCCATTCCAAACATAATAATCTGAATCAGCGGCGTTATCAGTTCCGTACACTTTATCGGCTCGCCGGAGAAACCAAACCACGATGGATAAATATACATAAACCAGTCAGGTTTAGACAGACCGGCGGCAACGCAGCTCAAAATAATAAACGTATAGTACGCTCCCGCCAGACCGGGAAGTCTTCGCAAGAAAAACCCCAATAAAAGAATCGCCAACGCAAGGACGATTCCTCCGTTAGCAGGAGTCGAGAAAATAAACAAAGCCGCCGACGCTATGAAAGCGACGAGGGTTATTCCCAAACTGATTCCCGTGTAAACGTTCATTGTTTAACCCCTGATAACAAACCGTCCCAACGCCAAGCCGCCAAAAGCCATCGCAATTCCCAAAACGTTATGGAGCAGTAAATTCATAAAAGCGACAGCGTATCGCGCCTGTTCCATCAAAACAATCGTATCCAAAACGTAGGTGGAAAACGTTGTAAAAGCTCCCAAAAATCCGGTAATGACAATCAACTGCGTTTCCGCTGAACAATGCCGAGTCAGAACAACGCTCAGCGCTCCGATTAGAAAGCAGCCTGTCAGATTGCAAACAAGAATTCCCCACGGTTTGCCGCACCAGTCGCAGCTGTTGAGCCAGGTTGAAAGCCCATATCGACACAGCGCTCCCAATCCGCCTGCCAAAATAAGCAAACCGATCCGATTTGACGTCGTTTGAATTAGGGAAATATCCATTTTATCTATTGTTATGCAATCATTTATTCATATTCTAGCATATTTTATTCATTCTGTATTATTTTTTATCCAGTTTTTTAAAAAACCTTCCCCCCCGTTGATTATAATTCAAATTTTTGTTAAAATAGATTATTATGAAAAATCAATTACAAAGCATTATACTGACGACAATTATTATCTTCGTTTTTGGAGGCGTTTGCTTTGCTGACGAACCTTCAAAGCCAAGTTCAACAAAAACAACGATCACTCCGGAAGAACAGCGTGCGATTAACAAAGGTCTGGAATGGCTGGCAAGTCAGCAAACCAGATCGGGACGCTGGAACGGTCAAAACGGTCGATACCCTGCCGCCATGACAGGCATGGCGGGAATAGCGCTTAGCTGCGAAGGATCAACCGCCACTCAAGGCAAGTACGCGCCCAACATTCGCCGCGCAATTGACTATCTTACCTCTCAAAGCCAGCCAAACGGTTTGATCGGTTCGCAATTGGACGACCGATACATCTATGGGCACGGGTTCGCCATGCTGTTTTTATCTCAGGCGTTAGGAGAGGAAGAAGACGCCGACCGCCGCGCAACGCTCATCGACGTCCTAACCAGAGCCGTCGTCTTCAGCGGACAGGCGCAAACCTCTAACGGCGGCTGGGGATACGTTTCCGCCAAAGAAGGAAACGATTTCGACGAAGGATCAACGACCATCACTCAGGTTCAGGGCTTGCGCGGATGCCGAAACGCCGGCATTCCCGTTCCCAAAGAAATCATCGACAAAGCGATATCTTATATCCATCGATGCACCAACGAAGACGGCGGCGTTATTTACTCGCTCAAAAGCGGGGGCGGAGGACGTCCAGCAATCACCGCCGCCGCGGTCTCATGCCTGCTCAACGCCGGCGAGTACGACGACTCCTGCGTTCCGCGTCAATTGCAATACTGCAAGAAAAATCTCGACAACCTTTCCAGCTCCGGAATGGGATATTGGCATTACGCTCACTATTACTATGCACAGGTCAAATATCGTACCGGCGGAGAAGAATGGGAAACGTATCGAAGTCAGATTACAAAACGACTTTTGTCTGAGATGCAGCCCAACGGTTCCTGGAATCAGGGGTATAACGGAGCTGTAATGACGACGTCAATCAACCTCACCATTTTGCAGCTGGAAAAAGGGCTGCTGCCGATTTATCAAAGATAAAAAATGAGCTACTAGCTATTAGCTACTAGCCATTAGCTTGTGCATTTATGGTTCTGGCGTCAATTATTAAAGCTAGAAGCTATAATCACAAAGCTAGGAGCTAGGAGCTAGAGGCTAGAAGCTCCCTACTCCCTTAAAACATGATCAAATTCACATACTTCGACATGGGCGGCGTATTGCTCAGTTACGATTTCAGCAAAACCGCCAAAGCGATCACCGCCAAGACCGGACTGGACGGGCAGAAGGTCATTGAAGATCTCTATACAAATTACATTGACCAATGGAACGATTTCGAGCTGGGAGCCGTTTCGCCGGAAGATTTCTTTGCGTTATTTCATCTGCCCATGTCGTTTGAGGACATAAAAAAAGCGTACAACGAGATTTTTACTCTCAAAAAAGACACGTTTCAGCTGGTTAAAACGCTCAAAGCAAAAGGAATGCGTTTAGGCGTTTTGTCCAATACCAGTCAGCCGCACTGGGAATACGTTCAGACGACGTTCCCGGAACTGTTCAGCCAGTTTGACGTTCTGTTGGGAAGTCACGAACTTCACCTTGCTAAACCGGACAAACAGATTTACCTCGCCGCCGCTCAAGCCGCAGGAGTAAAACCGTCAGAGATTCTGTTTTTCGACGATCTCAATATCAATATCGTTGGCGCCAGAATCGCCGGATTTGACGCCGTTCAGTTTTTCGACGCCGCGCAGGCGGAAGAAGAACTCAACGCCAGAAATATCCTGTAGCATAATTCGTCAACCTCGAACCCTTGCCCCCTTACGTCCTGCCATGACCTTCAAAAGACTCCTTCCCGCTCTGCTGATTGTTGTAACATCGTTCAGCGCTTTCGCCCACGAATTTGTCGGCGATGTTCAAACCCTTGAAAAACTCCGGGACGACGCCCGCGCCGCTCGTCAGGCGGGCAGCGATGGGGACGTTGTTGTAACCATTCCTCATGGGGACTATTATCTTCCCCGTCCGCTGGTTCTCGATGGGAATGATTCCGGAACGGAGCAGTCCAGAACCGTCTTTCGCGCTGACGGCAAAGTCAGATTTCTTTCCGGCGTCGTTCTGACCGGCTGGAAAGTTGTAACGGACGAATCCGTTTTGAACGTCTTGCCGGAATCGGCGCGAGGAAAAGTTTATCAGACAGACGCGAAAGCAGCGGGCGTTACAGATTTCGGATCGCCCGATCGCGGCGGCGCGGAACTGTTTTTCGACGACAAACCGATGACCTTGTCCCGATACCCGAACAAAGGGTTTATCAAAATCGCCGACGTCGCCGTTCTTGACAAAGACGACCGCGGAACAAAGGCGTCTACCCACGGCGCGTTCTTCTATGAAGACGATCGCGTTTCAAACTGGAAAAACGAAAAAGACCCGTGGCTGTCCGGATACTGGTGTTACGACTGGAGCGAAAGCAAACAGCGAATCGACAAGCTCGAGCCAAACAAGAAGTTCGTCGAACTCAAAGACCCGCAGCATTCTCTCGGATATCGAAAGGGTCAATGGTTCTACGGGTTCAATCTGCTGTCGGAACTCGACCAGCCAGGAGAGTATTACATCGACAGGGAAGCGGGTATCGTATACTTCTATGCGCCTGTCGACAATGTCGAACAGCTCTACGCCGGCGAAGCAATTCTTACCGGCGGAACAACGGCTCTGCAAATTCAGGACGCCAACTACGTAACATTTGAATCCGTTACAATCGAGGGGTGCCGTCAGGTTGCCGTCCATGTCCGAAACTGCAAAAACATCGTCCTGAAAAAACTGCTCATTCGCAACGGCGGCGACGCAGGCTTTTTCTGCAACGGCGGGGGCGACAGCGTCATTGACGACTGCGAAGTCTACGGAATGGGGTCAGCGGGAATTGCCGTCTACGCTGGCGACAGAAAGACGCTCACGAAATCCAACTGGACGGTTCAGAACTGTTACACGCACCACTTCGCCCGAATTCAGCGCGTTTACAATCCCGGGCTGAGCTTGCACGGCGTTGGAATTACAGCTCGAAACAACCTCATCACCGACGCCCCGCATAACGGCATTCTCTTTTCCGGCAACTACATTGTCATGGAATACAACGAGATCGCCCGCGTTTGCTGGGAATCCAACGACGCCGGCGCCGTCTACTGCGGACGAAACTGGACGATGCGCGGAAACGTCTTTCGTTACAATTACATGCACGACGTTCAGGGCTTTGAAAACAAGGGCTGCGTCGGCATTTATCTGGACGACATGTTCTCGTCCTGCCGAATTGAGGGCAACGTTTTTCAGCGCGTTACACGAGCCGCAATGATCGGCGGCGGACGCGACAACGCGATTGTCAACAACGTCTTTATTGACTGTTTCCCGTCGCTCCATATAGACGCCCGTGGAATCGGCTGGGCAAAATACTGGACGGAACAGTGGGTAAACGAATTCAAAGAGAAGGGAACCGTTCTCGGAATCGCTATTGACAAACCGCCCTTCAGCGAGCAGTTCCCGGAACTTGCGTCCATGATTGACGACGAACCCGGCGCGCCGAAAGGCAACGAGGTTTCCCGCAACGTCTGTTACCGCGGCGTTTGGGACAAGCCGGCGGGATTCTGGAATGTATCAATTCAACAGGAAGCGCGCCCCTTCCTCAAGATGGAAAACAACACCGTTTGGACTCTCAGCGCCGATAAAGAAAAGCCGGATCAATACGAAGGCGACAACCCGCTGTTCGTCAACCCGGAACGTCCGGAACAGGCGGGGTTCCAGCTTCAGCCCAACTCCCCTGCTCTGAAAGCCGGATTCGTTCAAATTCCATTCAAGAAAATTGGTCGTCACGCCAACGATTAATATATCCGTATCGAAAACGTCACATCTTTTGAGTTGGAGCGGGGAGTTTAACCAACTCCTCGCTCACAACAGATAACATCTCTAAATTTTATCAAAAATCGCCATCTCCCCATTCTCAAAAAGCGTTAAACAGTTACGGTTATAACGATTATTCCTCTTATATCATGAAACCACAAATAAATCTCTTGAAAAACGCCCTTTTATTCATTTGCTCTATATTGACTATTTTATCTTTTGAGACGATAATACATTCAACAAGATTACTTAGCATTTGTATTATTTATTTTATAACACTCCTGTAAGAAGCGCCATGGAAAACAACATTGAAAAAAACTGCAGCGGCAACAACAAAAAGCAAACCTATCGAATCGTTTCCTGCGCAGCAGACGGGACGTATGTCATTCGTGATTTCGACGGACCGGAAGAAATTGCCAAGCGGCACATTCAGATAGGCGTAGACGATTGCAGCCTGGATTTAACCATTCGAGGATTACCCGTTTTTCAGGGTCTGATCGGTCCGATGCCCGAAGAAGACAAAGAAGGGAAAATCTTCCGATACGAGACGCCGGAGGTCTTTGAAGCGCTGACCAAAAAGCTTTACGAGTCAACGCCCAAACGCCGTCACTCCAAAAAATCCTGAAACCATAAAAAGCCTCTGCAAAAATCGACGCAATGCGTCCAAACAAAAACGCCTCAATTTGAGGCGTTTTTTGTTTCTTGAATCGAACTGTAACGAGAACGTCAATCAACCGTTGGGCGGTTTGCCGGGCGGGTTGAGCGTTTCATCTTTTTCATGGCGTCAGCGATAATCTTGGCGTGGTCAAAGGCAACGGACGGCAAGTTGTCGACCGGGAACCAGCCGAAGTTCGCGGCGTCGTCGCCCGCTTTGGGCTTTTGTCCTTTGGGAAGAAATCCCCAAAAGACGCCGGTAACCGTCCAGCCGCGAGGGTCGCGTCCTTCTTCGCCGTAGATGTCGACAAATTTGAGCTTAACGTCCGTCAGACTGGTTTCTTCCTGCAACTCTCGCGCCGCAGCATCCGGCAAGGCTTCGTACTCGTTGACAAACCCGCCGGGAAGCGCCCACGACCCTTTGAACGGCTCGCCGCCGCGCTGAATCAAAAGAACTTCAAAGTTCGATTTTTTAGCGGGACGCAAGATTACGCAATCTGCCGTATACCCGGGTCGAGGCCAGCGATAACAGTATTTTAAGGTTGTCTTTGCCATTAGCTTTGCTGTGATTCTGTAGACTGAGCGTCCGACGAAGAATCCGTTTCCTCTTCGTCTTCTACAAACTTGGGAGTCGGTTTCTTTTTCTTCGGCTTTTTCTGAACGGCATTATCGACGTCAGCGACGGAATCGTTCAACGTCTTTT
>JAZRTH010000106.1:0-4582 GCA_045651945.1 Thermoguttaceae bacterium | reverse complement strand
GGCTTTGACTGTCAATTGGGCGTTTTCTGCAATATCGAAAAAACCGCCGTTTTCAGTATGACCGTCATTACGAATTGAAATCCTGTTTGCAGCAATTTCGTTATTTGTTCCACCAGTAACGTGAATGCCGTTATCGAGGATATAGTTGCCGTAATTGTCGCCCTGGTCAGTGGAATTGGCTATGGTAAATTTGCCGTCATTGAGATACATGACGCCTCCCATTGTAATGTGCCCGGAGGTAACGTTTATGGAACCGCCGTTGTTAAGATTGAGCCTGCCGATGGCGCCGCCTGTCCCATAACCTAAAACGGTGCCGCTTCCCTGGAGAACGGAGGTTGATCCATCAACGGTAATAACGCTGCCTTTAGGCAACGTTCCCGTTTCGCCTGTATATGTCAGAGTCAACGTGCCGTTATTAACCGTAACGCCGCCGGAAACGGAGTTCTTTTTAGTCAACGTCAGTTCGCCAGAGCCGGTTTTGGTTAGCGTTCCGGCGCCGGAAATAACATAATCATACGATTTCGTTCCTGAAATGTCGATAGTTACGTTGCCAACGCCGCTAGAGCCAGTTACGATGTTCGCCGCGGGAAGCGTGCTGTCGTTATATGTTTCGTCCGCCTGAATAAAGGAACTGACGGACAATATCGCCGCAAAAAGGACAACGGCTACGCTCTTTCCAAACATAGAAATGCAGGAAACGGAAAGAACATGCAAACGACGGTTATTTTTCATCTTATTGCTCCAAATGAACAAAAGGGGATTATTCTATATATAATAATGAGTTGCGAGTTGCGAGTTGCGCTTTGCGTCTGTATTTAACTCCTCACTCTTAACTCCTAACTCTTTTCCGCAGGTATAAACCAATAACGCCGAGTACCAGCAGCGCCCAGGTTGACGGTTCCGGAACGCCTTCGCCCCCGCCATTGATGCCCAGAGCGATTTGCCCTAACGTTCCGCCGGCTCCGGTTGTGTAGTACAAGTACGTATCTTCCGGAAGAAGGTTGCTCAGTTCATCCAGGTTGATAGACGCGATAGCTCCTGATATTGGAGAATCGGACATAATAAACGTTCCGAGGATTCCAACGTCGTCAAGAGTCAGCTGATCTCCGGTAAACAGGATTTCGAGCGTTCCGTCCAAGGCAGCGGCGTTAACGTCAAGCGGAGCGTATATCGTCCAGTCGGCGCCGGATTTATTGAGTTCTAATTTAATCGTGGAATTTGCGCCAGCCGTCAGCGAAGCAAAAGAAAGCGGATTGGCAGACGTCATTCCCGACAGGTCGACAACGGCGTCTCCAATCGTAAGCGGACCAGAGCTAAAAGAAGCGTTGTCGACAAACTTGAGCGTTCCCGCGTCTACGGTTGTTGAGCCTGAATACGTGTTACTTCCCGACAGAATCAGCGTCCCTTCGCCAGTCTTGGCAAAACCGCCAGAACCAGAAATTGGGCTGTTAAATGTAGCAGTTTTATTTTCATCAACCTGAATGTTTGTCCCTTCTTCGGATGTCAAATTCACGTTGACAGCTTTCCACCAGATTGACTCTTCGCCGTCAACCGCGCCGGTGATTACCGTTCCCTTGCCAAGGTTGACAGTCGCGTTAACATTGTTGGTATAACTGCCGTTGCGAGGGTACTCTACATTGACAACCGACAGCGTTCCATCGTCAAGCGTGAGCGTTGTGTTAACAGGATAAGATTGATAACTAACGTTGCCAAACTGAATAAAGTTTGCCGTTAAAGAACCTCCGTTGGTAATTGTAACGGCGCCTGTTGCGTTTGTTCCGCGACCGTGCATAGCGACCGTCTCTGCTGCCGTTACGGTTCCTCCGTCAATGTTGAGCGTGCCCGGCATCGTAACGCCTGGGAAGATAGATACGGTGGAAAGCGTTGCGCCGTCATAAACGTTGACAACG
The DNA here is from genome assembly GCA_045651945.1 of Thermoguttaceae bacterium. Taxonomy (GTDB): domain Bacteria; phylum Planctomycetota; class Planctomycetia; order Pirellulales; family Thermoguttaceae; genus RUG11551. The sequence continues at coordinate 2,672 of JAZRTH010000106.1, read as the reverse complement.
CCTGAACCCGCGTTGCCGTCGCGTCCAATTTTTACTGTGTCTGTTACTTCAATTGTTCCGTAATTATTGACAATGCCAGTTCCCCAAGCGCCGACTTGAATATCCAAACTTTTGAGATAACCGCCTTCTTCAACGGTGATTGTTCCAGAATTAGTAGTATGCTCTGCAAGTTTAATATTGACTGTTGAAACGAAACTTCCGCCGCTTTCTACGAGAATGGCGCCGTCTCCGTAGGATCCGATTGTAACGCTTCCCTTCGCGGTAACGCTGCCGCCGTTTTTAACGTCGACAAGACCCTCGCCATAGGAACCAACAAACAGGTTTGTGTTACTTGTCAGGGAGCCGCCATCGTAGACGGTAATCGTTCCCTTGGATCCGCCGGAGTGTTCCGCAAGGCGAAGCAGAGCGCTTGACGTCATCGTTCCGTAAATATTCAGATTACCCGTTCCCCAGCTGCCGACGTTAATTTCCTGACGACCGGCTGCGTATGTTGTTCCAGCATTGATGTTGACCGTACCGACAGAAGCGTTGTCTTCCCGGGCTTCGCCGCCGATGTACAGCTTTAAAAAATCCTTATTGGCGTCGTTCGTTTCTGTTATAACGGAGCCGCTGTTTACGTTCAACGTTCCGTTTCCTTTTCTTCCGACAAACGAATAGCCGCCGGCAAGAATTGTCATGGAGCCGGAATCCCCGCCGTTATAATTGACGGTTGCGCCGTTATCGACGTTTAAATATCCAAATCGAAGTCCATTGGCGTTGGGAGCGTCGGCTGTTCCGAAATTTGTTATGCCAGCGGTCGTTTCATAACCTGTACTGCTGATATTGGCGGAATAGTTAAGCGTTGCCGCCCCGGATTTAATCAATCTTCCGGTTTGATTTCCGCCCGTAGCCGCCGCAGTATACCAGGCGCTTTTAACGTTTCGGGTAAAGTTAATCTCGCCGGATTCCTGAGCCAATTCCAGAGTCGCCCATTTATTAGCCGCGGAAGACGTAACCGTAATATCGCTTGTCGCGTTGCCGAGCGTACCGTTTCCAATCAGGCGAAGCGTTCCCTCGCTGATAGTTGTCGTTCCGGTATACGTGTTGTTTCCCGCAAAGGTTTGCGTTCCCGACCCAACTTTACTGATTGCGACAGGATAATTGTCAGTATCGCTTCTCCAGGTGTTCATAATTTGACCGCTAAAAGTTGCGTCTGTATTGGCGCCGCCAAGCTGATAGGTGATGGTATGTCCGGAGGAATCGTCGTTGCGAACAAAACCAGTTCCTTCCAGCGCGCCGATTTGAATGGTTGCATCTGAACCTACCTTGGTTCTGACGTAGGTTAAATCCCCCATAACCAGAGTCGCCTTTGGAATGCTGGCGCTGGCGGCGGAAAAATAAAGCGAAGTATTAGTTCCTGCGTTTGTAACGTTAAACGTGCCGGAAAAAGCAGAGTTATCACCAGTAAGATTGAGATAATAGTTAACGCTGTTACCCGAGTAATTAACAATTCCAGAACCCGAAAGATTTCTGGGATAGGAATGGAGCGACGCGTCGGTAATGACAAAATTCACCGAATCGTAATCATCGGTATTGATATTGGGAGCGTTGTAAATTTCACCGTTAGTGTACGTAACAGGCGCCGCGAAAGCGGGAACGAGCGTTAAACTTGCAACCGCGAAAATCGCCAAACAAAGGATTCGTGAAAACTTCTGCATGATATTGGTTTTTATAGTAAAAAGCGGATAACTATTTGAATTACACATTGATTGTAATTATACAATTACATACATATATTATACTCTGGATTTTTTAGAATGTCAAGAAAATTTTGAAAATTGCTAAAAAAAGTATGGAAAAACAGAATATTACTCTATTATATCTATACTTTTAGTCAATAACACCCCGATTGAGCAGCGCGAAGCGTAATTCCGAATTCCGCATTCCACATTTTCTCCTCCCCCAGCTTGACGCCAATTGATAAAAGCGCTACAATTGCTATTAGATGAATTATCGATGTATTTTACTCAATTTGTTTTTGATGAACAACGGTATACCGGAGAGAATCCATGAAACGTTTGATTTGCATTGTTCAGACGGGCGTGTTGCTCTGTCTGTCGTCGTTTTGTTTAGCTCAAACCCCGGAGGCAGACATGGCGTCTACCAGCGCATCTCAATTTGACCAGTATCGATTTACGCTCTCGGACCCTGACGCCGTCGCGCGCCTGGAAAAGCGGATTCAGCAAGACCATCCCAACGTGGATTTCGGCGTCGTGGACGTTGCCTCGCCAACCACGCTGACGTCTCCCGAAAACGCTGTTACGTTCTGTTTTTTGTTCAAGGGAAAGGGGGAAATTTTCCTGCCCGCCGGGTACAGAACTCAGGAGGGCGACGGGGCGTTTTTCTCGTCCGGCTATCAGACCGACGCGACCCCAGCCGACCTGGCGGAAAAGCTCAAGCTGATTGAAAAGAGATTCGACACCGTCGCGGCAGCTGTTCAGACGCCGGTTCGTGCGATTCTCGACCGGGCGACTGCCGGCAAGGACGCGGACGGGAACCCCGCCTTTGCAGGCGACGTCTGCGGAGAGCTCTGGAAGCTGGAAGAATCGGGAGTACGTCCCTGGTCAAGTGATGCGGAAGTGCAATCGGCTCTGGAATGGCTGTTCTCCGTCTACGGTAAAATCGGCTGGTCT
>JAZRTH010000105.1:0-3226 GCA_045651945.1 Thermoguttaceae bacterium | reverse complement strand
CGTTCGATGTTTCCATTCTGGACGTTGCAGACGGCGTTTTCCAGGTTGTCGCAACCAAAGGCGACGGACACCTCGGCGGCGACGACTTCGACAAAGCCCTTATCGACTACGTTGCAGACGAATTCATGAAGTCCAACGGCGTTGACCTCCGCAAAGACCCGATGGCTCTTCAGCGTCTGCAGGAAGCGTGCGAAAAAGCGAAGTGCGAACTGTCCTCCGCTCAAAGCACCGACATCAACCTGCCGTTTATTACCGCTGACGCCTCCGGTCCGAAACACCTGCAGCAGCACATCACCCGCGCCAAGTTTGAACAGCTGGCGGATTCCCTGATTGAACGCTGCAAGCGCCCGGTTCTGGACTGCTTGAAGGACTCCAACCTGTCCGCCAAAGACATCGACGAAGTCGTTCTGGTCGGCGGTTCGTCCCGAATCCCGAAGGTTCAAGAACTGGTCAAGGAGATTTTCGGCAAAGACCCGCACAAAGGCGTCAACCCGGACGAAGTCGTTGCAGTCGGCGCGGCAATTCAGGGCGGCGTTTTGGCTGGCGACGTCAAAGACGTCCTTCTGCTCGACGTTACCCCGCTGTCTTTGGGAATTGAAACCCTCGGCGGCGTTATGACTCGACTGGTCGAACGCAACACAACCATTCCGACGGAAAAGTCACAGGTCTTTTCCACCGCAGACGACAACCAGACGGCTGTTACAATTAAAGTCTATCAGGGCGAACGCGAGATGGCGGCGGACAACCGACTGCTGGGTCAGTTCAACCTGGAAGGCATCCCGCTGGCGCCCCGCGGCGTCCCGCAAATTGAAGTTACTTTCGACATCGACGCCAACGGCATCGTTTCCGTCAAGGCGAAAGACAAGGGAACCGGCAAGGAACAGAAAGTTACCATCGAACAGAGTTCCGGCTTGAGCGACGAGGAAATCGAAAAGATGCGACGCGACGCCGACGCTCACGCAGCCGACGACAAGAAACGCCGCGAATTCGCCGAACTGCACAACAAGGCGGACTCCATGGTCTGGCAGCTCGAAAAGCTCATGAAGGAAAACGAAGCCTCCATTTCCGAGAACGACAAAGGCGCTATGACTTCCGCTATCGACAAGGTCAAGGAAGCCATGAAAGGCACAGACGCCGACGCCCTCAAGTCCGCTGTCAGCCAGCTGGAACAGGCGTCTCACGCGTTCAGCAAAACGCTGTACGAAAAGGCTGCTGGTTCCGCCGCCGGCGCTGGTCCGCAGGCGGGAGCGTCCGCTCAGGACAACTCCAGCTCCGACTCCAAAAACGACGACACGATCGACGCCGAGTTTGAAGTCAAAGACTAAAATTATGTAACGTTCCCTTCGGGATTCAGTATGACATTCATGCTGGATCCCGATTTTTTATAGGCGCGTATCCAAGATTCTATTGCCTACTGCCTACTGCCTTCTATTTATTATTTACTGAAATGAACGCGTGTATTATTCCCCGAATTGGCTTGGGCTACGATTCCCATAAACTCATCGACGGCGACGGTCTGATTCTCGGCGGGGTGCATATACCGCACAACAAGTCGTTACAGGGGCATTCTGATGCCGACGCTCTTCTGCACGCCATTTCAGACGCCCTGCTCGGAGCCGCCGCCATGGGCGACATCGGACAGATGTTTCCCGACACGGCAGAAGAGAACCGCGGCCGCAATTCCGGGGAGATGCTACAGATTATATGGGACAAGATTCAGGCTGAGGGATACAAGCTGGGCAACCTCGACGCGGTCGTCCTGGCGCAGAAACCGAAACTCCTGCCGTACGTTGCCGCGATCCGAGAAAACATCGCCCGTCTTCTCGACGTCCCGGCGGAATCCATCGGACTAAAAGCCAAGACCGGAGAAGGAGTCGGCCCCGTCGGAGAAGAAGTCCTGTTAGAAGTCTACGCCACCGCGCTGATTTATCGGGAATAAAGCGATTGTTATACGTTATCTATGGGATTTTAAAAGAACGCAGAGGTCGCAGACTCCTCGCAGAATACGCAGACGGGCTGGGAATGTGGCGACGACGCCAACTACGTTGTCTACGCCACGATTCCCGCCCGATTTATTTTTTAAAATCGCAAGCGGACATCGTGTCATAGCCCGAGAATCGGGCGTAGATGACACATGGACGCTTGCTTCTGCGTTCTCTGCGGATTGTCTGCGTACTCTGCGTTCAAAAAACAAACTACGTAATTATCTTGTTTATATACTTTTCGTGAAATTTACGCTTTGACCTGCTTTCCGTCTATCCCTTCACGCAATTTAATATCGCGGCGTGAAGTTTCTCGTTGGACGTTGCCAATAACGCGGCGCGGTCGACGTCAAACGGGGCGCCGTCGGCGGCTGTTACAACTCCGCCCGCCTCTTTGACCAGTAAAACGCCCGCGGCGACGTCCCACGAATGGGCGGAAAAGTTCATCGTAGCGTCAAAAATTCCCCGCGCTGTGTACGCCAGATTCAGCGCCAGCGATCCCGTGCGGCGCATCGCCTGACATTCCCCCGTCAGCTTGAGAAACGCCTTGAAATCGTCACAGTCCTGCGTTATGTTGGGCGGGAATCCAAACCCGATAAGAGAATCAATGAGCTTTTCAACTGGCGAAACGTGAAGTTCAGAGCCGTTGAGCCACGCCCCGTGCCCGGCGACGGCGGAATAGAACTCGTCGTAACACGGCGCGTAAATCCCGCTGACAAACAGCTCGCCCCGAAACTCCAGCGCCAGCGAGACGCAAAAATGCGGGCTGCCGTGCGCGTAGTTCGTCGTGCCGTCCAGCGGGTCGAGAATCCAGCGGTACTCGGAATCCGGGTCCGGGACGGGGTAGTTTGTATCGTCAATAGTTTCTTCCCCGACGAAAATATGAGTGGGAAACGCCTCAGCGAGAATGTCCCGCACCGCTTTTTGCGCTCGGCGGTCGGAATCCGTTACCAGGTCGCGGACGTCTTTATGATACACTGCCGCTTTGCCAAACCCGTCCATGAGGACTTGCCCCGCCGCCTTGCACGACTCTCGAAGAACTTCTGTAAAACTTGCCATGACAGTTATCGTATATAAAAAAGGATAATAGATAAAGTGAATTATAAAACCGCGTCCTGAAAGGACGCCATTTCTATAACCGTCGGCTTTAGCCTACGGACGAATGACGCTAACATAAAATAAACATCGACAAATACCCTTTTCCTCCCTCCCTGCGCCGTTGGCGCAGGGAGGGAGGAAAAGGG
>JAZRTH010000104.1:0-3263 GCA_045651945.1 Thermoguttaceae bacterium | reverse complement strand
TCGTCGAGAATGTCCTGAAGTCCGCCGGGTTCGTGATGGCAAACGCCGCATCCGCCGCCCGCCTTGATAGCCGCGGTGATTTCAGGAATGGTTCTCAGGTTGAGTTCTTTGATTTTACGGCGAATGTACGATTCCGTCAGCGAGAAGCAGCGGCAGACGATTCGGTCGTGTTCCTGCTCTTCGACTTCGTCAACGATTTCGATTCCCAGCGCTTTGAGGTCAACGCCGCGTTTGCGCGACCAGTCCAGAACCGCCGCCTGCAGGGCTTCTTCGCCCATGACGGAACAGTGAATTTTCTGCTGCGGCAAGCCTTCGAGGAACTCGACGATATCCGCGTTGGTAACTTTGAGCGCTTCAATGGGCGTGCATTTTTTGTCTTCCAGAATGCAGCACAGGGCTTCGCTGGCGGCGATTGCTGACGTACAGCCGAAAGTCAGGTACTTTGTTTCGACAATCCGATCTTTGGTCGGGTCTTCGTCGTTCTTTTCGACCCGAAACGTGAACTTGAGCGCGTCGCCGCAGGCGATGGACCCGTGTTCGCCGATGCCGTCCGGATTCTCAATTTCTCCAAGGTGCGTGCCGGGCTTGCCAGCAACCGCGTCGAGAAACAACTGCTTTGTTTTTTCGGAATATTCCCAAGCCATATTATATCTCCTTGTTTAATCGATAATTGGATATCGATAACGGAACAGGAACAATTCTTTTAATTCTATCCGTTATCTTTATTAATTATACGCTTTTTGGAAAAAATATCAAGACGGGAGACGGCTATTTAGTTAAGAGAACAAGAGAGTTGAAAGATATTGTCTAAAAGAGCGAATTCAGGAAATGGAGTATCTCGTAAATATAACACTTCTGAAGCAGGAACAGCCATAATTTGACGGCAAAAAACAAAAAGATTATAAAAAATCCGCTGCATAGCAGAACGGAGGCGACGCGAGAATAAATCTTCTTTGCTAAAATTACCCCAATGACAATCATCAAGGGCATAAAATAGATCAGCAAAGACAAATAGATCGCAAGCGCTATCCATGATAAAAAATCCATAATTAAAACCTCGCGATCTGCTAAATGCTTGTTATTCGTTTAGACAAAGAGGAGCGCGAAGCGTCAACTTCTCACTCCTCATTACATTTCATACCCACGGGTTTACACCCGCGGTTCGTCTGTTATTTTCTTTTTCGCCAGTACAGCAAAGCCGCCGCGCCAAGAGCCAGCAGCGCCCACGTGGACGGTTCCGGGACGCCAGAGCCGGGTTCGGGTTGAGGTTGAGGCGCCGCCAGAGATACGAGATACAAACCGTCGTCTTTTGCGCTCAAGCCAAACAGACCATTAAAATCAGACGTAAGCCATCCGGAATAATCGTCTGGAGCAAAGGAGCCGTTAGCAACGAGTCGGTATTCTCCGCCGACGGTCGCCCAGTTTTTCGGGTCGCCGTCGAAGATCAGTTCAATCATGTTGTCGCCGGCGGTAAACGTCTTGTCGTCGGCAACGGTTAACAGGTCATGATTGGCGTCAGGGTCTTCGCCGGGATACTCTTCAAATGCGAAGATAATCGTTCCGCCGTCAATAAGGACGGTTCCCGTAACGCTCGTATCTCCAATCAAGGAATAGGTTGCGCCGTCGCGGACGATTAAATCGCCATTGAGGCTTCCCTGGAATTGCAGTTCGCCCGCTTCGACGGTTAAAGCTCCGGGCGAGAACGAGTCAGCGTAATCTTCGTTATTGATCTTCAAAACGCCAGCGCCTGTTTTTGTAACAGCTCCATTTCCGAAAATCTTGTTGGCATCGGTAATTTCAACCGTTCTGGTTGCATTTTCATCGACGAAATATTCCAGCGTTCCGTTATCGCCAATTTCGACCGTTCCGGTTCCAGTCGTACCGTTTCCAGACAAGCGAAGAACGCCTTCCTGAATGGTCGTGGGTCCGGAATACGTATTGGCAGCGGTGAACTCGAGGATTCCCGCGCCGGTTTTGGTGATGGGACCGGCTGTTTTCACGCCGGTGTTGACGGTAATCGCGTCTGCAATAATGCCGGAAATAATCAGGTCGGACTGGTCGTCGATTACCGAGACGTTCGCGCTGGTGATGTCCGCAACGTTAATAACGGACGCCTCGGTAGCGACGTTGCTGCTTTTCGCGCCGAAAGCGTAGGTGGCGTTGGGTTTGCTCATGTCGGCGGCAAAGACAACCGGCTGCGCGGCAACGGCGTCTCCACTGCGAACGACGCTGACGTTGTGCAGCTTGAACGCCTTCCATGTCGCGTTTCCGTCTGTCGCGTACAGCTGAGAGCCGTTCTTAACAGTCAGGTCAAGAATGGCGTTGTAGAACGCGCCTTCGTTGGCGATCTTGCCGTTGTCCAGAACGACTTTAATGCTGGTGTCGTTATGAGCGTTTGTTAAAACGTCTTGAGCGTTCAGCGTCAAAAGCGCGCCGTTGCTAACGGTAATGGTTCGATTTTGGAGCTTGCCCAGCGGAGAGGCGTTTGAGCCGTTCCAGCCGGTTGTAACTTTGACTTCGCCCCCGCTGATGGTAAAGCTGCCGGCAAAGTTACTGGCGTTACTGGAGAGCGTCAGCAAACCAGCCCCGGTCTTTTTGACGTTGCCGGTTCCGCCGTCTTGAGTAATCGCTCCGCTGATTGTTAACGGCGCAAATTCTGCAACGTCCAGCGTCAAGGTTTTGTTTCCGTAGGACTGAACGCCTACAGAAATCGTATTAACAACGTCTTTGGGCGTTCCGTCAACGTATTGAGTTCTGATAGTGGAATCGTGCAGATAATTCGTTCGGCAGTACGTTCCTGTTGCAGAACCGTTAATGACGGAACCGTTTTTCATCGTAACGTTGTGTAGATACGAGTTGATGAAACCATTAGATTTAAACGTCAGCGTTCCATGATCCAACGTGATTGGCGACTCGTTGGTTCCGTGAGCAACCGAGGTTGTCATGGTTGCGTCTTGAATAAAGAATGGCTTGCCGTACAACAGCCCGTGGGCGTAATGGTCGGCGGAACCCGTTAAATTAAACGTAGCGCCGTTGACGACGTCAATTCCGTTGACGCTGGTCATGGCGGTTTCGTTGGAAACGGTGTCCTGGAACGTCCACGCTCCATTTCCCGTAACGATTATTTTGCTGATATTGCTCATTTTGCCGGCATACGTTGCGTTGCCTGTCGCGTTGATAGTCAGAACTTTGTTGCCGCCGTTGAACGTTCCGCTTCCTGAGAGGTTGTTGATTTGCTGATCGGCGGTCATGGTAATCGCGCC
>JAZRTH010000103.1:0-3288 GCA_045651945.1 Thermoguttaceae bacterium | reverse complement strand
GCGCAACGTTCCAGACAGGCGCGAGCGTCGAGAATTCAGACGTTGTTCTGGAAGGCGGCGCGCTCGTTTTGGGAACGACTAACGCTGTTACAGATATTACAGTCGGAGATTTCGCCCTGACCGGCGGATCCGTCTGGTACGATTTCTTTGCATGCACATCGTCTGAGAATTACGATTATCTGTATACCAACGACGCTACGCTGACGTCTGGTACGATCAACATCGCGTTTACGAACAACGACGAAGACGACTGGTGGAATCAGAACACCGACAGCGGCTACGTCCTGATTGACTCGTTAGGTTTAACGGCTGACAATCTCAACAATATTCGTCTGCTTGTCAATTCCGAACGAACAACCAAATGGACTCTGGATACAGACGGCGACAACCTCGTTCTGAAGAAGCAGACGGAGCCGGCTCCGGACGTGTATTATCGCGCTGAATCTGAAGAAGACCGCGCTGAAGAGAACTGGACGATTGACGGAGACGATAAGGTCGGCGTTACGTTCACTGAAGGCGAGCAGAACGCTGTTACGTATTCCGGCGGCGTTGCAATGGAAGACAACGGCTCGTTCGAAGTTGCAGATGGGAAAAATCTGACGCTCGCTGGCGTCGTTTCCGGCGACGGGGAAGTTGAAAAGATTGGCAACGGTACGCTGACTCTTTCCGGCAACAACACCAATACCGGCAAGACGACCGTTTCTGAAGGAACGCTGGCTCTGACCGGCGACGCCGTCAAGGCGAACAATTCAATCGAAGTTGCTCAAGACGCGACTTTGGAATACAACGTTGCTGCTGGCGATTCCAAACAGCTCACGTTCTCGGACGACGTTACCGTCTCCGGGGCTGGGGATGTCGTCAAGACGGGAGCTGGCAAGCTCAAGATTCTCGCGGCCGACGGTCAGTTTGAATCGAGTACGTTTGCCGTCAATGCCGGCGAACTGGACTTCAAGGGACAGTACAACGGCGACTTGACAGTCAAGGCTGGCGCGACGCTTTCGCCCGGCAATTCCGTTGGCGATTTGACCGTCTACGGCAACGTTAAAATCGACGCCAGCGGAACGCTCCTGTTTGAGTTCAGCCCATATAACGCTGACCCGGATATGCAGGAATTCGATACGCTTGCTATTACAGACGCGTCCAACGAGCTGGTTCTCGATACAAATTCAATCGTCAAACTGTTCTTTACAAGCGCCGCTGACGCCAACCTTTGGGCGGCGGAAGGCGAAGAGTACAAGCTGGTTTCAGACGAAGGGTTTGTTGCCGACGTTACCGACATGAGCGATTTGCTTGGGAACTACACAAGTCTGTTTGCTCTGCAAGGCAGACCGGACGGTCTGTACCTGATTGGTCTTGGCGCCGGCCCCGCTCCCGAACCCGGCTCTGGCGTTCCGGAACCGTCAACGTGGGCGCTGCTGATTCTCGGCGTTGCCGGATTGATGTACTGGCGGAAAAGAAAGTAATCAATCTCAATCTCGAAAGAAAAAGTTATTAAAATGGGGTTTGGCGGTTAGCCGTCGAACCCCTAAATTTTATCTATTTTATCAAGAGGATACAATTCTTTAAAATTTTTCTCTCAAGCGCTTCTAAAATGAAAAAATCTGGTGTATAATATATATTAACTAAAAGTGTAATTATATATTTGCAGTCGGTTGTACCGACTCAGATGTCGTTTATATAATCGTCAACCTGTTTTCCCAACGAGGGAGTAAAAACATGGCTAATAATCAATATCGTACATTTCAACCCGCCCGCGTTTTAACAAAAGGAATTTTGGCTGCGCTTGTATTAGGGCTTTTTGTTTTGACTGCCAGCGCAATGGCAGACATTGTTGAACGCTACAACGCCGGCGGGACGCTGACAGGGTCGGGAACTGACGTTGCCGCTGTTCAAAATGCGGCGGGATTGGCAGAAAACGACGTCATTATTATTTCCGGAACGGCGACGCACAATACGGGCATTGCTCAAACGATTCAAAATTTCACGATCCGTTCTTCACAAGCTGGCGTTAAACAGACCATTAAAGCAGGAAACACTCGATTATACAACTTTAACGACGGCGTGAAGACGTACAACATCAATTTGAAAGATCTGGATTATCAGGGCTATTCAAGCGCCGTTGGCAACGCAATTGGTCTGTTTATGCACACGTCTCCGAATTTGACGTTAAACATTAACACAGATAACGTTTCTTTTACAGGATTTAAAAATGCCGGTTATCATGGCGGCGTATTTGGGCTTGACGGAGCCGGGAATCTGAACATAGTTGCAACAAACGGACTCGTTTTTGACGGCAACCGGACAAACAAAACCACAGGCGGAGCGATCCATGTCAATAACGGAACGCTTTCTATAAAAGCCGACACGCTGACATTTAAAAACAGCTACGCTGCTACCATCGGCGGGGCTATTTACGCTGGAAATAAAGTAACAATCGAAGCGGACTCCATGACGTTTGAAAGCAACTCTGCCGGAGGCGGGCAGGGCGGGGCTATCTATTCGAAACACGACACTCTCATCAGCGGCAATACGATATTGTTCAAAAGCAATTCTTCAACCGCTCATGCAGGCGCGATTCGACTTGACAATTCCTCTGCAACGCTGACGATTAAAGGAAACTCTGTTACATTTGACAACAACAACGGCGCTGGCAACGAGGGCGGGGCGATTTGCGCTCACTATCTGGTTATGAACGGTACGAGCGCCTCTTCTGTAACGACGTTCAAAAATAACAAAACCAAGAACTTCGGCGGAGCTATTTGCGCCTATACAGAAGCTACGTTCCAAACCGGTTCGTTCTATTTCGACAATAACAGCTTTTCAACCCGATATACAACCAACGGGTACGGCGGCGGCGCGATGACGACAAACAAACTGACCATCAGCGACGTCAACGTTCTCAGCTTTACAAAAAATAACAGCGCATACAACGGCGGCGCCATCAACCTGACAGCCAGCGGCGTTGCCAATATCGAAGCGAAAACGATTATCTTTGAAGATAACGTTGCCAACGACCACGGCGGCGCGATTCATGGCGGATCAGACGCTGCGGTCAGCATTACGGGCGAGTCCATCAGCTTTGCTCGAAACTCCAACAAAACCGGGGACGGCGGCGCGATTCGCATGGCGAACTCAACGGTAAATGTTTCCGGAAAGAACGCTGATACCGTGATAACGTTCAGCAACAACGTCTCAAAGGGACTTGGCGGAGCGATCAGCGCCAGAGCGAACTTGTCTAACGGCGCGTTTACCTTTGAAAACAACTCGGCTGGCACGTACGGCGGCGCG
>JAZRTH010000102.1:0-1281 GCA_045651945.1 Thermoguttaceae bacterium | reverse complement strand
TCCAAAAAACTTTAGTAAGGGGAGAATATAGTAAGGGGAGAATATAAAGTAAGAACGTAGTAAACCAATCGGCGCGAATCCGTCTAATCCGTAAAATCCGTGTACGGACTGAGCGTACACGAAGTAGGGAACTACTTCTCTACGAACTGCACGGCGTCGACGATCACGTGGCCGTTGGTGCCCTCGTTGCTGATTTGAACTTCCGCCGTCTTATCGAACGTGAACGTTCCAATCGGCAGGAAAATGTTGTCGCGCGTGGGCGACTGCTTCTGGTTGACGATAACCGTCTTCTGACCGTCGGCGAATTTGACTGTTACAGGAACGTTCGTCGCCCGGTTGGCGTTGATGGTGTACGCAACGAGAACTTCGTACTTGCCAGCCTTGGGCAGATCCGTTTTGAACGTCGCGACGCATTTGCCTTTGTTGGCGTTGTCGTCGTGAAGGTAGTTGGATTCAACAAACGGATGCGTAACGTTGTTGAGCTTCCAGTCGCCGGTCAGAGTTGCGTCGAGGTTGTCGAGAACGACGCCCGGGAGACTCTTTTTGCTGAAGGTCTTTCCAGTCGGCGCTCCGTATTCCAGAACCTGTCCTTCTTCTTCCAGAATCGGGCGGAGTTTATCGTAGGAAACATCCTGAACGTCGCACTTGTCGTCGATGGCAATAGCCGCCGCGGCGCCGGCAGACTGACCGAGAATCATAAACACTGGTTCCATGCGGATGGATCCAAACGCGATGTGAGTGCACGAAACGCAAACCGGTACGAACAGGTTATTGCATTCGCTTCGTTTGGGAACGAGCGTGCCGTAGTCAATCGGGTATGGCGCGCCGGGATGAACCTGAACGTCGCCCTCGTTGCGAACCATCGCCGTTCCGTCCTGATCGATAAACAGATGCCGCTGGCAGTGGTGGCTGTCCATGTTATAGGAACCGTATCCGACAGGGCAGGGCGTCGGGAGAATTTGTCGGCAGTGGTTTTCCGTATGAACGAAATCGCTGACCATGCGGCGTCCTTCCCGAACGTAAATCTTGTGCCCAAAATGGCGGGTGTCGGTAAACTCGTCTTTTGCCAAGCCCCAGTTAGCGTATCGTTTTTGAACCGCTTCCGGAACGCGGGGATTGTGCTGGAGAGTCCACATCAGCCCTTGCTGCCAGTCTTCGTGCGCCTTGCAAATCACGACGCGTTCGGCGTCCGAGGCGTCAATATAGTTGTGGTTCTGACCGATAAAGTCGTGAGAGAACGGACCGCTGTTGTTCGTGTCCGTTTTGTAGTTGGGCATGGGC
>JAZRTH010000101.1:0-1393 GCA_045651945.1 Thermoguttaceae bacterium | reverse complement strand
ATGGATTCGCGGATCTTGCGGATACGCCTGGAAACAGGATAACCAAGCTAGCGGCTAGGGGCTAGAAGCTAGAAGCTCATCTCGCAACTCGCTACTCGCAACTCGCAACTAAAATGAACTCTTTCCCTCTTTCCAAACAGCAGCTGGAAGAAATCATCCAGACGTATCCGACGCCGTTTCATATTTACGACGAAAAGGCGATTCGCCTCAATGCGCGGCGTCTTAACAAGGCGTTTGCGTGGAATCCAGGATTTCAGGAATTCTTTGCCGTGAAGGCAGCGCCAAACCCGTTCTTGATGAAGATTCTCAAAGAGGAAGGGTTCGGCGCAGACTGCTCGTCGATGGCGGAACTGGTTCTGTCACAGCGCGTCGGGCTGCCGGGCGAGAAAATCATGTTTACGTCCAACGACACCCCGGCGAGCGAGTTCGTCAAAGCCAACCAGCTCGGCGCGATTGTCAACCTGGACGACGTCTCCCATATTCCGTTTCTGGAACAAAACGCCGGGCTGCCGGAGTTGGTCTGTTTCCGTTACAATCCCGGTCCGCTCAAGGGCGGAAACTCCATTATCGGGAAACCGGAAGAAGCCAAGTACGGGTTTACCCGTCAGCAGCTCTTCGACGGGTACAAGTACCTGCTCGACAAAGGCGTCAAGCGGTTTGGAATCCATACGATGGTCGCGTCCAACGAGTTGAATCCGCAGTATTTTATCGATACGGCGGACATCATGTTCGACCTGATTAACGAGCTGACTGCCAAGCTGGGAATCGTCTTTGAGTTCGTCAACATCGGCGGTGGGATTGGGATTCCATATCGACCGGATCAGACGGCTGTCGATCTGGAACTGGTCGGAAAGGGAATTGAGGAAATCTATAAATCCAAGCTCGGGTCAACGCCCAACGCCAATTTGAAAATCTATATGGAATGCGGACGCATGATTACCGGGCCGTACGGCTGGCTGGTTTCGAGAGTTCTGCATATTAAAGACACATACAAAAAATACGTTGGGCTGGACGCCTGCATGGCGAACCTGATGCGTCCGGCTCTGTACGGCGCGTACCATCACATCACCGTTCCCGGCAAAGACGATTTGCCCTGTTCTGAAACGTACGACGTAACCGGCTCTCTTTGCGAAAACAACGACAAGTTCGCCATTGACCGCCAACTGCCGCCGCTGGAGCCGGGCGACCTGGTTGTCATTCACGACGCCGGCGCGCACGGACATTCCATGGGATTCCAGTACAACGGCAAACTTCGTTCGGCTGAACTTTTGCTCAGAGAAGACGGCTCAATCGTCCCCATTCGCCGGGCGGAAACGCTGGACGACTACTTCGCCACGCTCGATTTCGACGCGTTGGAATCGTTTAAGTAAGGGAGAAGGTCATTCGCCGTCTG
>JAZRTH010000100.1:0-8602 GCA_045651945.1 Thermoguttaceae bacterium | reverse complement strand
GTGTTATTCCAGGCGTCGACCAAGCCGTTGCTGCGATCTCCAGCAAAGTTTGTGTCGTATCCGGCGTTAATATAACCAGACCAGCGAACGCCTTCGCAGAGAGATTTCTTCAAGTTTCTCCAAAATATTCCAGTGTCGCCGTAAGTTTGGCAACAACCGCTGCATATCGGAGAGCCGCAATTGCTGCAAGCTGCTACTGATTCGCAAAGATGGGTTGAAAGACAATCGGAGTTGCAATCCTCTGCGGGATTGGCGGCAAGAGCGGCAGGAGAACATGCTGCTGCCGCAGCGGGATCGCAAGCTGTTAAAACGCCGCCAGACGCCGCAAATGTCTGACTGACAAACAGACCTAAAAGCGCTGCTGCTATTCCGGCAAGAAGATTGATCTTTCTCATAATCATATCCGCTGTTCAATCATTATATTGCATTCCCAATGCATTCGGAGTTGTATGTATTTTTGATAATCGGTAAAAAGGATACAGGAAAAGATTTTGTCGTTATTATTTTTGCTTATTCCTTTTATAATAAGCGGTTCAATTTGATAATGTAGGTAAACATATTTTCAGAAAGGTATTTCCATGCCCTGTTTTTGAGATATTGAATTTTAGAAATTACAGATGCGATAAAAGAGAGGAAAGAAGAAAAAAGTGAGAAGTGAGAGAATATTCCTCTCACTTCCCCCCCCCCTGATTTTTTAATTAGAACGTCATCATGACGTCAAATCCGATGGTGAGCTGATCAACTCGTCCGTTGAGAGCCTGATGACCCCAAATGCCGGTAGCGCGGTCGTAACGCAGTTCTGGTCGAACGAACAGATTCTGATTCCCAGCCGGATGCCAGTTCAGACCGAGGGCGAATGAGGTAATTTCGGTATCGTCTGATTCTCCGTAATAGTCGGAGTTTTTCATCCATTCCGCTCTGAATCCCGCTTTCCAGCAGCAGTTGAACGTGTAATACAGATGTTCTCCCAGGATGAGGGCGCGGGTTCCGTTGGCGGAGTAGGTTGCCTGACCGAAGTCGACATAGTTCACCGTTGTAACGGATTCCAGACAGTTGTTTAGATGAACGTCAAAAACAACGCTATGGGCTGAACCGACGCCTTTAATGTGCCCCCAGTTATACGGACCCCAATATCCGAATACGCCAGCCATGTCAGCCGTTCCAGCCAGGAACGCGTATTTGATGGATGCCGCCGGGTTCATGCGGTACGTGAACGAACCTGTAATCATGCCTTCGCCGAATCTGCTGTTGTCGAATCCGTTGCCCCAGCCATTGACCCAACCGAGGGTCAGGTCGAGGTTTTGGAATCCGTTATAGGAAGCCAAAACGCCGGTTTGGCTGACGGGAGACGCGGCGCAGGTTAAACCTTTGGTATAGAAGAATCGGCTCGGGGCGGTTGCGCCTTCGTAGCCCAACAGTCCATAAAAATGACCGATTTTGACAGACCAGTTATTGATAGCGGCTTCCATATACAGCTGCGGCATGGCAAAGCCGTAGGAAGGACGATCGTATGCGCCTGTAGCCGGATTGTACATGTGTCCGGTGTACCAGTTTTGATCCAGACCCATAGCGGAACGGAAGACTCTGGAATCTTCGCCGAACATGAAGTCAACGCCAAAGCCGAAGTCGGCGCCGCACCCGCCGGTAAACGTCTTTTTGACGGCGGAGACGTAAATGGCATTTAAAGCCGGGGTTGTGTTATTCCAGGCGTCGACCATGCCGTTGCTTCGATCGCCGGCAAAGTTGGTGTCGTATCCGGCGTTGACGTAGCCAGAGAAGCAGACGCCGTTGAAAGGAGAACAACCTCCCATAATTCCACAGCCCATTCCCGCGCATTCGTAAGGAATGCAGTTGCAAAGCCCATCGCAGTCAGCTTTGCCGCAGGCGGCGCAGTAGCTGCAATCTGACGAGACTACATAACCGCCGGAATTGCAGCTGGCGCAAGACGTTGCCGGAGCCGGAGCCGGGGCTGGAGCCTGAACTGCCGGAGCCGGGGCTGGGGCAGGAGCCGCAGATGCCGGAGCTGGAGTCGGAACCGCAGAAGCCGGAACTGGAGCCTGAGCAGCAGACGCTGGCGCAGGAGCCGGGGCAGGAACCGCTGGAGTAATATCGACAACGGCGTTGTTAGGTGGAATAGAAATGGAATCCGCAAATGCCAGATTCGCAAACAGACCGGAAACAGCCAACGCTATTCCGATTAAACATGATATTTTTTTCATAATAATACCCATTTACCTTAATGAAATGTGTGTACAACGCCTCCTGCGTCGTGTATCGTTTTTATCGGAATTATGTTTAATTAAAAAGATTTATCTATTGCTTTTTCTGGTTATTCCGGTTGAGTAAAATGAATAAAGTAGATGTAAAGCGTTATAGCTCCGAAGCATGAGATAAAAAAACGAGAAGTGAGAGTTTTATTCTCTCACTTCTCGCGTCAATTTTAATTTCTGACTGATTACTAGAACGTCATCATAACGTCAAATCCGATGGTGAACTGGTCAGGACGACCGTTGAGCATAGCTGCGTTTGTGGTTTTGTCGTATCGGAATTCCGGTCGGATGAACAGGTTCTGATTTCCGTAGGGATGATAGTTCAATCCAATTCCCAGGGTTGTCAGTTCTGTATCGTCAATCGAGGTCTTCAACCATTCGCCTCGGAAGCCAAATTTGGTGCAGCAGTTGATGTCGCGATACAGGTGCTGACCCCAGACCGTGACCGTGTTGCCGTCGAAATCGCCGTAGTAAAAGAGGGTAACGGATTCCAGGCATTGTGTAAGCTGGACGTCAAGGGTTAGGGTGTGAACGGAAGCGTCGCCACAGGCGTGTCCCGGAGCAATCGGTCCGAGCGCTCCCAGCGGAACAGCAATGTCGCATGTGCCAGCCAGGAAGGCGTATTTAATATAAGAGCATTCATTCATGTGGTAGGTGAACGCGCCTTCAACCATTCCTTCGCCGTATTCATTGCTGAAACCGTTGCCCCAACCGTTGATCCAACCGAGGGTCATGTCGAGGTTCTGGAATCCGCTGTAAGTTACCAAAGCGCCTGTCTGAGCTACCGGGCTAACCGAGCAGAGCAGACCTTTGGTATAGAAGAAGCGGCTGTTAGCGGTGGCTCCTTCGTATCCAAGCAAGCCAAAGAAATGACCTGCCTTGACAGACCAGTTATTGAAAGCGGCTTCCAGATACAGCTGCGGCATGGCAAAGCCGTAGGAAGGACGACCGTCGGACATGTGTCCAGTGTACCAGTTTTCATCCAAACCGTGAGCGGAACGGAAGAGTCGGGAGTCTTCGCCGAACATGAAGTCAACGCCATAGCCGAAATCGTAGCCGCAGCCGCCGGTAAACGCCTTTTTAGTAGCGGATACGTACAGCGCATTGAAAGCCGGGGTCGTTTCGCTCCAGCAATCGGTATAGCCATTGCTGCGATCGCCTTTGAAGTTGGTGAAGTAACCAGCATTCGCATAGCCAGACCAGCAAGTCCCTTCAAACAGTTTTCCGAAGAAAAGATCAGCGCAGCCGCAACGTCCGCAATGACCTTTGCAGCCGACATTGCCGCAGGCGGAGCAAACTCCGCAGCCCGGAGCTGTCAAGAGGCAGCCAGAATTGCACGCAGCAGCCGCTGCGGTATCGCATGATACTGGTACTGTGCAGGTAGGCGCGCAAGCGGGTTCGCAAGCGACAGGAGCAGGTTCGCACGCGGCGGCTGCAGGCTCGCACGCGGCAGCGGCTGCTGGATCGCATGCCGCAGTGATGCAGCCAGAGGCTGCCATTGTTTGACTGGCAAACAGACCGGAAATAGACAGCGCTATTCCGAACAACAGTTTTGTTTGGTTTCGATTCATGATAATACCCATTAACTATAAAGAATGTTGTATTCACGACGCTTCCTCACGTCGATTGCTATGTAAATCGGAAAAAACGCCCATTGATATAGAATTTTTGAAATAATTTATTGTTATACCGATTGTTACGATATTCCAGCTCGGATTATGCCGGATATAACGAAAATGAACGGCGAAGAAGAGAGCGGGAAGAAGCAGTGGTTTGGGTTAGTTTGTATCAGACGACAAGCTGCTAGCTATTAGTTGTTAGCCATTAGCTTGGGAGATTGCGACTACGTTCGCCTTCGGCGAAAGCGTAATTACGCTCACGTTGTTCGCTCCATTACCGCCTTCCATTTTCTCGCAACTCGCTTCTCGCAACTCGCAACTTAATTAAAAATCCCCGGGAGAATTTCTTCTTCCGGGGACTTTATTATTTGAAGATTATCCGAATCTTCAGAGGAGTTTTGGTCAACAGGCAGGGAGCGTTAGCGGTTCAAATCCTTTTTTACGCCTTTTACGCACTGTTTTGTTTAGAACGTCATCATGACGTCGAATCCGATGGTGAACTGGTCAGCTCGTCCGTTGAGCAGAGCCGTGTTCGTGGATTTATCATATCGGAATTCCGGTCTGAAGTACAGGTTCTGATTTCCATTGGGATGGTAGTTCAATCCAATTCCAAAGGTTGTCAGTTCAGAATCGTCAATCGAGGTCTTCATCCATTCAGCTCGGAAGCCGGCTTTGGTGCAGCAGTCGAGTTCGCGATACAGGTGCTGACCCAAGACGAGGACTGTGTTGCCATCGAAATCGCCGTAGTACAGGAGGGAAACCGCTTCCAGGCAGCTTGTAAGCTGAAGGTCGACGGTAACGGTGTGGACGGAAGCGTCGCCAGCTTTATGTGCCGGAGCAATCGGTCCGAGAGCTCCCAGCGGTACAGCAATGTCGCATGTGCCAGCCAGGAAGGCGTATTTGACTGACGCATATTCGTTCATGTGATAGGTGAACGCGCCTTCGACCATGCCTTCGCCGTATTCGCTGTTGTCGAATCCGTTGCCCCAACCGTTGATCCAACCGAGGGTCATGTCAAGGTTCTGGAATCCGTTGTAGGTCGCCAAAGCGCCTGTCGTAGCTACCGGGCTAACCGAGCAGAGCAGACCTTTGGTGTAGAAGAAGCGGCTGTTAGCGGTAGCTCCTTCGTATCCAAGCAAGCCAAAGAAATGACCAGCTTTGAATGTCCAGTTATTGATAGCCATTTCCATGTACAATTGCGGCATGGCAAATCCGTAGGAATCACGACCATCAGACATGTGTCCAGTTGTCCAGCCTTGATCCAAACCGCGAGTGGACTTGAAGATTCGAGCGTCTTCGCCGAACATGAAGTCAATTCCATAGCCGAAATCGTAGCCCCAGCCGCCGGTATAAGCCTTTTTAACGCCGGATAAGTACAGCGCATTGAAAGCGGGCGTTGTTTCGCTCCAGCAATCGGTATAGCCATTACTGCGGTCGCCTTTGGAGTTGGTGAAGTAACCAGCGTTCATGTAGCCAGACCAGCAAGTTCCCTGGAGCATTTTTCCAATGAAATTGTCAGCGCAGCCGCGATGTCCGCAATGTCCTCCTAAAAGTCCGCCGCAATGTCCGTTGCAGCCTTTTTGACCGCACGCAGAGCAGGCTCCGCAACCAGCAGCGCAAGCGCTGCAACCGGGTTTCCCGCAACCGCAAGGATCGCAAGGATTGCAACCGGCTTTACCGCAAGGATCGCATGAAGCGCAACCGGCTTTGCAACCGGAATTGCAAGCTGCCGCGGCGGCAGGATCGCATGACGCTGGCGCGGCGCAAGTGGCGGAAAGGCAACCTGAATTGCAATCCGCTGGGGGAAGTGGAGCAGGATCAGCAGCAGCTGCCGGATCGCATGCAGCCGCGGCGGCGGCTGGATCGCATGCCGCAGAAATGCAGCCAGACGCTGCAAATGTTTGATTGACAAACAGACCGGAAAGCGCTACTGCAATTCCGGCAAAAAGATTGAGCTTTTTCATAATCATACCCATTGTCCAAAAAATTTTGTTGCGTTCCCGACGCATCCTGCGTCTGACAGAACAAAAATCATTTACCTTTTTTTGCCCTTTTATTAAGGCTTTTTGAGTATCGGAATCTTTCTGTATCGAATCTGAAAGAAAATGTAAAAATAACTGTTATTCTGGTTGTATCGGTTGTTCCGGTTAGGTAAAATAGGTAAAATATCCGCCAGAAGTGGACTATAAAACTACTGTCTACAGCCTATAATCTACTGCCTCAATCCCGTGTTGCATTTAATTATTCCATCTGATATAATCAGAAGAAGCCATAAAACATTTATAACCTTAACTTAAAGGAGCTTAAGATGAAAAGAACAACATTGATTCTGTTTGCGGCGTTGACTGCGCTTTGCAGTTTGGCGTTCGCTCAGAACACAAAACTGAATCCGGCGACGCATCCGTCGATTGACGAGATGAAGTCGCGCTTTGTCAATCCGGGACGGGATTACGCTACCGCGCCGCTATGGGTTTGGAACGATTTGCTCACAGACGATCAAATTCGGCATACAATGCAGGATTTGGCGGCGCAGGACGTCAAACAGGTTTTCGTTCATCCGCGACCGGGTCTGATGACTCCATATTTATCTGAAGACTGGTTCCATTTATGGAAGACGGCTTTTGACGAGGCGGAAAAGCTCGACATGAACGTCTGGATTTACGACGAAAACTCTTATCCGACCGGATTTGCCGGAGGATTGGTTCCGGAAGCGATGCCGGATTCCCGCGGCAAAGGCTTGAGCGTTTTTCGTCGGGACGCTGTAACAGACGCCAACGGAAACTGGACGGCGGGTCCTGACATCGTCTACGTTGTTCAGGTTCTTTCTGACGGCTCCAAAAATGACTTGTCACAGTTGTACCATCAAACCAAAACCGGAAAGCTGGACGGCGAGTTCCTCAAGGGAAAAAAGGACGGCGTAAGTTGGATTTTGGGTAAGTACAACTGGGCGGGCGCGTCTCAGTGGTACGGCGGAAAGTATTACGTCGACTTGATGAAGCCCGGCGTTACCCAGAAGTTTATCGAAGTTACTCACGAGGCGTATCGAAAGCATATCGGCGATCAGTTTGGAAAACGCTGCCCAGGCATTTTCTCGGATGAAGCGCAGATCACTCCCGCCGGGCATTTGTCCTGGACGGACGATTTGCCGGAAGTTTTTGAAAAGCAGCACGGGTACAGCATCGTCGACAATATGAATTCTTTGGTTGAAGAAGCCGGCGACTGGCGCCGCGTTCGTCACGATTATTTTCAAACCCTGTGCTATCTGTTTACGGAACGCTGGGGAAGACCGGTTCACAACTGGTGCGAAGCCAACGGAATGGAATGGACAGGGCATTATTGGGAACATGGCTGGCCTAACGCCGCTCACGGTCCGGACAACATGGCGATGTACTTCTGGCATCAGCGTCCGGCAATCGACATGTTGATGAACCAGTACAGCCGCGACGGCGGACAGTTCGGGAACGCTCGAGCGGGACGCGAACTGTCGTCGGTTGCTCATCAAAACGGGTTATCCAGAACGCTGTCGGAAAACTACGGAGCCGGCGGCTGGGACATTCGCTTTGAAGACCTCAAACGATTGGGCGACTGGTCGTATGCCGTCGGCGTCAACACGACGGACGAGCATTTGTCTTACATCACCATTCGCGGGGCGAGAAAGCACGACCATCCGCAGTCGTTCTCGTATCATTCCCCCTGCTTTGAACAGTACAAACATCTGGCGGACTACTGGACTCGTCTGTCCTATATGCTGTCGTCGGGCGAATTGACCCAACAGCGTTTCCTGATGATTGAACCGACGACGACCGCCTGGATGTATCAGCGTCACGGCAATCTTGGCAGAATTGGGAACGTTTTCAGAGATACTGTCAAACGTCTGGAAGAGCTTCAGGCGGATTACGACATCGGCTCTGAATACGTCATTGAAAAAATCGGGCGCGTTTCCGAGTCCGGCAAGTTTGTTGTCGGCAAGGCGCAGTACGATTACGTTGTTCTGCCCAATACGCTGGAAAATATCGACGTCCCGACGCTCAAATTGCTCGATCAGTACGTCAAACAGAACGGAAAAGTCGTCTCGCTGGGCGGAAAGATTAGCTTTGTTGAAGGCGCTGCGCTTGACAAACAGTCCGAGGACATTCAAAAAATGGCGGAAAATGTAACAGCCGCCATGCAGGTCAAAACGATTGACGAACTCGACTTGAACAATCAGCCGATTCGTTTGGTTCCGGAAACCGCTCCGACCGACACGTTCCACATGCTGCGTCAAACGGAGAACGCGTTTATTCTCTTTATTTGCAACGCCAGTATGGATTCGTACGCCAAAGGCAAGATTCAGCTCGACGGTACTCTCAAAGGCGCCGACGTCTGCGTCGAACAGTTCGACCCGTTTACCGGCAAGATCAGCGCGTATACCAGCCAGGATTACAACATCCCGCCATGCGGTTCGCTTCTGCTGACCTTTACGCTTGGCAAGAAGCCGGCAACGGCAGAACAGACGGAAGAAGCCAGCCGCGTTATCGTCCCAACGAAAGACTGGACGACCAAACGTCTGGACGACAACGTTTTGCTTATTGACTACATGGACGTTCAGATTGGCAATGAGACGCATAAAAACCAGTACTTCTATCCCGCCAACGCTTGGCTGTGGCAGAAAAACGGGTTCCCCAAGTCCCCGTGGGATAACGGCGTTCAGCTTCGCGACACGCTGCTGAAGCA
>JAZRTH010000099.1:0-1584 GCA_045651945.1 Thermoguttaceae bacterium | reverse complement strand
ATCAACTCTATACAGAAGCCGGCAAATTCGCCAAGTAATCTTCCTGATTTATGAGAGTTCTGGATTGCTAGATAATATTATAGCGACAATATAGCTTTATACAAGAGGACGTATATTACTTCACTGAAAATAATACTACATATCAAAATCTGTTCTGGTTGAATTAGATTTAATTACTCAAAAATTCTCCCCTACCCTTGCAATTGATTTTTGATTGCTGTATAATCAAACCTGTTCAATCAGAGAAATTGGACAGGTTTTTTGTTTTACCCCGTTTAACTGATACGAAAGGAATTATTCATGAATAACATTATATCCCGCCGCGCCATGCTGCAGGGTTCCGCAGCTGGTCTTGCCGCTCTTGCCTGCGGCGCTCTTACCGGCTCCGCTCAGGCGGAAGAAAAACGGCACGTCTATAAAATCGGGACGTGGTCCAGCAACTTCGAACAGGCGCAGAAGCTCGGTCTGGACGCCCTTCAGGTTTCCTTCAGCCTCCGTCCGCGCCAAAACGACGACCTGAGAAATCCGGACGTTCAGAAGAGCTATCTGGAACGCTCGCAAAAGACCGGCGTTGCGATTACCTCGTTTGCCATGGGCGAGTTCAACGGCAACCCGCTGTGGCAGATTGACGACGCTGAAGAACAGGTTACAAGCTGCATCAACGCGATGGCGGCGATGAACGTCAAGCAGGTTCTCATTTCCTTCTTTGGGAAAGCCGACCTCAATACCGACGAAAAGTATGCAGAAACGATTAAACGGTTCAAAGCGCTCGCGCCCAAGGCGGAAGACAAAGGCGTCATTCTCGCAGTTGAAGCCCCGCTCAACGCGGAACAGCACCTGAGAATTATCGACGGCGTCAACTCCCCCGCCGTTCAGATTTACTACGATCCCGGCAACATGATTCGTCTGTTCGGCACGACGGAAGGAATCTGCGAAGACATCCGCAAGCTCAAAGGACATATCGTCGAATGTCACTGCAAAGACGGCGGCATTCTCGGCAAAGGACGCATCGACTACGCTCAGGTTCTCGCTGCGTATCGAGAAATCGGATTCTTCGGAACGCAGGTTATTGAAGGCTCCATCGACCGCAAGCTCGGCTACGAAGAAAGCATCCGTCAGGACGCGGCGTATATGAGATCTATTTAGGCAGTAGGGAATAGAGCTTTTAGCTGCTAGCTTCTAGCTATTAGCTTGATAAACCTGATTCTTGCATTATCGCAAGAATCAAGAATAACCAAGCTAGCGGCTAGGGGCTAGAAGCTAATAGCTTCTAACTTCTCGCAACTCGCAACTCGCAACTTTTTTATTACAACCATCATGAAACGACTATTTATCACATTAAGCTTAATTCTGTTCTGCACAGCGACGGCGTTTGCGGACGAGCCCGCGTCAACGATTGGGAATAACGAATGGTTCAAGGGCAAGGTTGGCGTCAACCTGTACTCGTATCGTCAGATAGCGTCGAAAGACCTCAACAAAGCTATGGACGTCGCCAAGGAAGTCGGGTTCGTCTACATTGAATGTAACAACCCGTACGGACATTCGCTTCAGGAATACCGGAAGATGGTCGACGAACACGGGTTC
>JAZRTH010000098.1:0-1110 GCA_045651945.1 Thermoguttaceae bacterium | reverse complement strand
ATGAAAGGCGGTAACGAAGCGACTAACAGGAGCGGAGTTCCGCAGCCGACAAGGTCGGTTCCTGATTGGACGTGGGTAGCGCCGAAAATACTTGTTCGGAGGCATAACTTCGTCCTTCTGCCCGTGCGGCTTCGCACCGCCGAAGGCGAACCAATTTTTTAAGGCGTAATTACGTTCAGTTTTTCCGGGGGCTAACGCACCCCGGCTCGCCTAACCCTATTTCCTACTCCCTAACATGAATGCTTCTCGTCTTTCCGTAACGGTCAATGGCGTGAAGTTCCAAATCGCCTTTGAAATTTTTGACGTTGTCTTTGAGCTCCTGTACAGAGAATCGCAACTGTTTAGGCAGTTCCTGACCCGGTTGAGGGGCAACGAAAAACTGGCGATCCCCGCCGGACATGACGCCGAAATAGGCGATGCCGTTTTCTGCTTCGATCTCAACCGCTTTCCCCTCGTCAACGATTTGCAGCTTGACGTTCCCTTGATTTTCAGCTGGCGCTTCGTCCTGGAAAAACGGGCAGACGTTCAACGCCGCGGCGGAAATGAGCGACCAGTTGGCGGCTTGGTCGTCCATGTTTTCCCGCCAATTGCGGTTGAATCGGCTGGGGGCTTCCCGCATGACGAAAAAGCGGTTGAGATGGTCGATTCCGCGGGTCATGATGTCGCGCGGCTGATTGGAATGGGGCAGACCGAAAGTGTGTCCCAACTCGTGAAGCGCCGCGCCAATTGTTGTTGACGCCGCCGCCCAGTAGACGGAACGGAAAGCAGTATCGTCATGGAAATGATCTTTATCAACAGGCGTGGAATCCGTAAACGCCTTGACAACGCCGTCGAGAGAGTCCGGCCACGTATACATGCAGCCAGAGCCGAACAGCGCCTGACAGCCGCCGCCCAGCGCGGTATGACATTTCACTTTTTTGGTTTCGGGATCAAAGCGCGTGTAGGCAGGAATGATGAGGTTTTTCCCGTTGTACCACGGGAAGTGGGGCGTTACTTCCTGATAAACCTTGCTGTACCATTCTTGATCGGAACCAGAGCAGTATTCCTCAGCCGTCAACTTTCCTTTAAAAACGTGTACAACGACGTCGCCGTTTTCGTCCAGTTCCAGAT
>JAZRTH010000097.1:0-2779 GCA_045651945.1 Thermoguttaceae bacterium | reverse complement strand
ATCGTAATCGCCCAGACCGTCGGGCAAAGCGCTCCGACTGGAACGTTGTACCACGGAATCGGCTCTGACGGGGTCGATTCTTCTTTTTTAGGCTCTGACCAGAAATATCGCAGAACAAACCCGCGGAGGAAGAATTCCTCTATAAACGGTACGATAACCGCCAATCCAAGCAGACGAAGAAGGAAAAGCGGGGAAATATTCTGGGTTCGAGAGCGAAAATCGGACGCTGACGTTGGTCCTTTTTTCGCCGGGTAATACCCGCCCCCCGGAAGCGAGTTTTCCTCTGCAGTCGCCCCAGCGCTCTCCCCTGTTTCCATTCCCCAGTCGTAGCCGGGACGCGTTGTCGGAAAGACTTTTTCCAGCCCCATGCCGGGCAGAAAGTCCGAAACGCATCGTTTTTCCATCTGGCACAGCCCAATCCAGACCGCCGCGCCGAGAATTCCAGCTAAAACCCCGTAGAAGGACGGGAGCTTCAAAAACTGTTTCCAGGCGGGAAAGCAGACGGCTATCGCAATCGCAGTCAAAAGGAGCTTGACGCAATAAAAAAGCGGGTACTGACCTGTTGACGGTTCCGGCTCGAAACTCGTACAAATCATATACACAACAAACGGGGCAATAAACGGAATCGGCGATTTCTCAGACGTTATTGACAGCATATTCTATAAATTTGTTCCAAATTATCTAAATTTCTTGAGAAATTCTTGTCAAAGCCCTTGACGAAATCCTCAATTCAGAATACCATATATAATAAGTTGATTAACAATCATTATACCATATCGTTCCGTTTCAGGAAGACGTCCTAATAAAAAATATTAACAACCATGATTACATCCAAGTCCATTTCGAGTCTGATAACGCGATTTGCATCCGTTTTTTGTCTTTTTATTTTGACCTCAACGCTTTACGCTCAAAACGCAGCTCAATCAGCCAACTCCTCTCCTGCAGCCAAGCCAGAACAGCAGACTCCTTCAGCCAAGTCTGAACAGCAGACTCCTGCAGCCAAGTCTGAACAGCAGGCTCCTGCCGCCAAACCTACGGTTGACAAGCCCCTGAGTTTCCGTTTTCGCGAAATCGAAAGGGATTCCGACGTAGACAGAGTTAGAAATCAGTTGTCTACGATTATCAATAAAGGTCAGTTCGAAAAACCGGAGGATAAAGACGCTCTTATCCAGTTCTACAAAGATTACTTCTTTGGTCGCTGGGTCAATTACGGGAATTTCTACAAGATGGAAACCTATCCTGAAACGCTGAAAAAACAGGCGCGAAGCTCTAAAAAGCCTACGGATAAAAAGAGATTGGAATTAGCTTCAACCCGCTGGAACTATCCCTGTTTCATTGACGACTTCCGTAAAGACCTGGATCGCAGCCGCAATAACGGCGAACCTCAAAAGATTGCGGTTAAAACAGCATACGATTTCGCAATGGAAGTTATCGCCAGCAACAACGTCAATTGCACGCCTGCGGTAAAATACAATTGCATTTTGCTTCTCGGAAACCTCTACTATAAAACCACGTCTGCCAGTTCAGACTTGCCCGTCGTTTACGCTCCTGCGTTCGACGTGTTGATTAAAATTGCTTCTGGAGCCAAAGCCCCGCGTTATATGAAAATCGGAGCGATCATGAGCCTCAATCAGCTTATTGCTGAAACCAGTCTGACAGATAAACAAAAATCGGACGTTTACAACGTTTTGTTGGAAATCGTCAAAACCAAAGTTGACCCGGCAACATTTGCAACTTCCAAAGACGACCCTTCTGGCGAAGGCGCGCTCTGGACGAGAGATCTTGCAATTGAAGGACTTCGCCTCCTTGCAGATTTTAATCCCAAAGTTGACAAAACGCAAGGTTTTTATCCTGGAAAAGAAGCTCTCGGGGCTATCTTCCAGATTATTAACGATAAAAAAGCTCCGATGACAACGCGTATTGCCGCCATGGAATCATTAGGTAGTTACAATTTTAATAAATTCCCTGAGCTTAAAGCCACCGCCAGTAAATTACAACGTTCCGTTGCCGCTCTGGTTGTTGAGGCAATTCAGGTTGAACTGGATCGCAAAGTTGACAATCTCATTTGGGGAGACGAGGCTGAACAGATGGCCAGAAACTACGCTCCAGACGACGCTGGAACAGAGTCTGTCGACACAACCAACAATGCGATTTTCCTTTTACAGCGCGCGCTGCCTGCCGTCTATGCAATCAATACCGCTCTCAATGGCGTTAAAAGCGACAAGGGATGGAAGGGATTGTCTGATCTGGGATCTGCAGACGACAAAGCTGTTGCATCTGAAATGATGGGAACCTTGCGCGACGTCAACAGTTCTCTCAATGCTTTGTCTAAAGAAATCGTGCCGTCAAACAACAGCAGTCGAGGAGGCGATCTGGAAAGTGACGAAGACGAAGAAACGACAGATAAATTACAGGAAGTTATTTCCGTTCTTAACTCCATCCAGGACTCATTCAGAACGTTCACAGAATAAATGTTTTGGAGTGCGACGCCTTGGCGTCGCTTTTATTACCAGTTCCGATGCAAACCTGAATAAACGTAATTCGTGCCAAAAACGCGAGTAGAAGAAAAATATTCCGGAAGGACGTATTGTTGTTCAAACGTTACTGGCACGAAATACATTTTTGGTAATTCTCAGCGTTACCCCTGTTAAAGCGATGGCAAGGCGCGAAGCCGCGCGGTCAATAGGACAAGGTTATGTTTCAGAACAAGCCTTTTTCGGCGTTACCCACGTCCAATCAGGAACCGACCTCGTCGGACGTCGCACTCCATATTCCCTAC
>JAZRTH010000096.1:0-13486 GCA_045651945.1 Thermoguttaceae bacterium | reverse complement strand
AAAGAAACGTAACCTTGCGAGTCTTCCCACCACAGGAAGTCGCGCTGGAACAGGCTCTGGCGGACATCGACCAAATTGTCAAACAGTGCCGAACCGAAGGCGGAATCGCGCCGGACGTGATTATTCGCCCGTCCGGGAGCGCCGACAAACTGTCACAGACTCGGGAAGCCATGATCGGCAAATGGACGGGATTCAACTGGGAATCGTTCTTCTCGATTTTAACCGGACGTTTTGCGCTGTCCTTATTAATAACGTATCTGCTCATGGCGGCTCTGTTTGAGAACTGGGTGTACCCGTTCGTCATTCTTTTCAGCGTCCCGCTGGCGCTGGCAGGCGGGTTCATGGGCTTGGCGTGGATGCACTGGCGCATTCCGACTCAGCAAATGGACACGCTCTCCATGCTGGGATTTGTTATTCTCATCGGCGTCGTCGTCAACAACGCGATTTTGATTGTCCATCAAGCCCTCAACTTTATGCGAGGGCGCGGCGAGAGCGAAAACGACGTCATCGAAAAAATGCTGCCGCGAAAAGCCATTGCAGAATCCGTCAGAACGCGTATTCGCCCCATTTTCATGACAAGCTGCACGAGCGTTTTCGGCATGCTGCCGTTGGTGCTGTCGCCCGGCTCCGGGTCAGAACTCTACTGCGGATTAGGCGCCGTCGTCCTCGGCGGGTTGGCGATTTCGTCGATCTTCACGCTCACCGTCGTCCCGCTGCTGATGAGCCTCGTTATCGACTTTATGTCACTTTTTAAGAGGAATTCAGACGTCAGCGAAGGAGAGGCAACTTCCGAAGTTGAGCCAGTTTAACGATTATTTCAAATAGGTAAATTCACTTCCTGGCTGTTAAAATAGACAATACAGGATATTTAGAAAGAAAATTTTTCTAAAATCCGGGAGTTTTTTAGAAAAAAATTAAAGATTTTTCAAAAAATTTTTCAAAATTGCTTGATGTTTTCAAAATGTTAGATTATAATTTTAACTAATAGGATATAAAAGAAATTCTGTAGAGCGCCAATTTCTGGCGTTCGCAGGAATTTTATAAACACTTAAACCATTTATCGCCTTATAGGAAATAAGGACATAAACCATGAAAACAACCCGCACGTCTGTTTTCCTTTCCCTTGCCATTTTGGCTTCCTTCCTGTTTGCGTCGTCCGCTGCGTTTGCAGACGTTACCTATACCACAGCTCCGGATGGCGATCTTATCACCGGAACCGGCGATGGCGGCGTTGGCAACGTTACGTTTAACATCACAGGAACTAACCCCGTTGACTACGAAGGAGTTATTAGTGGCGCTGGCAGCATTACCAAAACCGGTTCTGGCGAACTGATTCTTACAGGCTCTTCTACAGCTTATTCCGGCTTGGTAAACGTTAACAACGGTACGTTGACTCTCGAATATGTAAGTGGTGATAATCCGGGTAAATTGGCTGGGGCAGTTTCCATTAATAATGAAGCCATCTTTAAGTGCAGCTCGCCTACTCCGGAAATTACCAGCGTAACAGTCAACGACTACGGCACGTTTGCTATCGGCGCAACAACCTCTTCCTACGCCACGTTTATTTCAGATTTCACGCTTACCAGCGGCGGTTACCTTGAAATCGACGTCAATGCCTTTGATCCGAGCGCCACTGACGAAAATCTTGATATGGACTTATTAAGCTGCAATAATGCCGTATTAACCAGCGGAAAAATTAATTTAAAATTTAACTATAACGATTCTGCTAATAACGAATCGGCGTGGTGGTATGGCGCGCCTGAGGGCGGCTACCTGATTTTAGACGCCAGTCAAAACCTGGATTTCAATGACACCCCCGGAGCCATCAAAGTTTACGCCGATAATCAACCGTCAAACATGTGGCTGCTGTCAGTCGACAACAACAAACGAATTTACCTTAAACCTAACCCCAGCTATAATCCAGATGATCCTGACGATCCTCCTCAGGACGATCCGTGGTATTACGCCAATAGCCAAACAGACTTGTCCCGCAATGTTTGGGAAATGAATAAGAACCCCAAAATCGGCGTTAAGTTCCCTGAAGGCAACCTTAATACCGCTGAGTTTGGTACAGCTGATAATCCCAAATCTATCGTCATGACCAAAAACGGCGATGGCTCTTTCACACAGGGCGAATACCAGATTGCCGACGGTAAGACATTAACAATCTACGCAACAATTTCCGGCGATGCAGACTTGCTGAAAACCGGCGCCGGCACGCTGGTTCTTAACGGAAACAATACCTATACTGGCAAAACATACGTTACAGAGGGTACGTTGACGTTAGCAACAGCCGGCTCAACCGGAACGCTCAAAGGCGGTTCTGAGATTATCGTTGACGGCTCTAAAGGAACAGCCATCCTTAGCGGTCAGGGCGACGTATTTTCCTGGGGAGCAAACGCTCCTGCTAAAATCAGTTTGATTAACGGCGGCATCCTTCAAAACGATGGCGACACAAACCACTCCACAATGGGCGCCGTTATCGAAATGAACAACGGCATTATTCAAACGAAAAATGCTGAAGCTACTGGCACGAGCGGCGTTGGCAGTTACATTATGGACAACGCTATCCATGTTATTGGCGGTCAGAACAACGCTATCAATCTCAATGAATTCTCAATTCGTCATCTGGACGGAACAAGGTACGCAGCTGGAGAAGACGCTGGTTACTTTGTCATTGCCGAAGGCGCCAAGTTGACAATCAACGCCAAGATGGACAGCTATGGCGGCGTTACTAACCTTCCAATTGTCAAAACCGGAAAGGGAGAATTGGAGCTTACAAAGCGCAATGAAAATATTAAAAGCAATTTTATTATTAAAGAAGGAACGGTTATTGGAAATTCTCCAAACAATGGCAGCAGTACATTTGGATATGGAACTTTGATTATTGAAGAAGGCGCTTTGCTGGAATGCCGTCAGTCTAATCAGTTCGGTTATGGCGGCTCCGTTCAGGAAAACATTACCATCCGCGGAACGCTTAAACCTAGTACGAACACACACATGCACAACGTTACGCTGGAAAGCGGTACGATTGATGACGTTTACTCTACGCAAACCGGTGAAGGCGAAGGATTGAACTTCTATAATCGTACAGCTACCATTACTTCTTCTGGAACGTCTGTCATTAAACCCAAAATGTCAAATGGCGGCAGCATTACTTTCAACGTAACTGACGGTGAATTGACGATTTCTGGAAATAATAACTTGTCTGCACCAATGACCAAGACCGGAGCGGGAACGTTGAAATTGACAAACGCTAATACAAGTACCGGCGCATACACGATTCAAGAAGGCGTTGTTGTAGCTGGAAATGAAATCGCGTTAGGAACCGGCGCTGTTACCATTACCGGGGACGCAACCACCAACGCCGTTGGTCAGCTTACCATTGGCGCGACGTCAACAGAAACGTTAAACCTGACCGTTGGCGGAAAGGTTACGCTCAGCGGCGGACAGATCAACTTCGATTTCACCGCTGACGATTTCGACACGCTCGTTGCTCAAAACGGATTCGAGTTTACAACGGGTACAACGGGTAAATTCAATCTGAACTTTGCCGATGGAACAGAAACGACCTGGTATCAAAACGCTCCTGAAGAAGGATACAAGATCGTTTCCATTACTAACGGCTATACCGGAGACGCAGACTTGTCTGCTTTCCTTTCCGGCAGAACGGAACCGTGGACGTTGACCGCAACAACCGATGGTATTTATCTTGGTCAAGCAGACGATCCGGGTTCCCTGTACTGGAATCCGATTACCGACGATGGTCAGAACTGGCCAATCGACGGAACCGAAAAGATCGGCGTCAAGTATAATGAAGAATCTAATCCAAACGACGATACAACAGCGTCTCACAATGAAAATATTACGCTTGAATCAGATGGCGTCTTTATCATTGGCGACGATTACGAATTCGAACAGGTTGGTCCGATCTCCGGCGACGGCGACTTGACCAAGACGGAAGGCGGTACGCTGGTTCTCTCTGGCGACAATACTTATACTGGAGATACAATCGTTTCCGGCGGTACGTTGGAATTGAACAAGGACAACGCTATTGCGACGTGCGGCAACGTTACCAACAACGCGACAATCGAATCGACCGGCGATCAGACGCTCAACAATCTGTCTGGAACCAATCCGGAAGCCGAGATTAACGCTGACGATGGAATGCTGCTGCTCAACAACAGCGCCGATACCCAGTACAAGGGTACGATCAACGGAAGTGCAAAGGTTAAGAAGACTGGTCTTGGCTCTCTGCTCTTTACAGGTGAAAACACTTACGAAGGCGGAACGGAAGTTGACGCAGGATCTCTTGTCCTCTTAACGGACGATGATTCTAACGGAACCGCTGGCGTTGGTCCGATTGAAATTGGACAGAACGGCGAATTGGTCTACAACGTTGCCGAGGGTCAAACCAAGCAAATCGAAAACAAGATTACCGGCGCTGGTACAATCACCAAGACTGGAGCTGGAACTCTTAAGGCAAACACTCTTCCTCCGACTGACGGAACAGAGGCGAAGACGCTGCAAGCGGGCTCCTTCAACGTCAATCAGGGAGAATTTGATCTTCTGGGCGAGTTCACTGGCGATTTGAACGTTGGTCCATTAAACGACGATGGTACAGAAGTCGGCGCTAAAGTCGCGGTCTTCTCGCCGGGCAACTCTGTCGGCGACGCTACCGTTTACGGCGACGTCAATATCGACGCCAAGGCAACCGGTCTGTTTGAATTCGGCGCTTATAGTAACGACCCAGCTCTCCGCTATTTCGACACGCTGACTATCGAAGGAAATGACTACAAGTTTACAATCAGCGACGAAGCTGCTATTAAGCTGTCGTTCCTTGCTGGCGACGCTGCCGCGTGGGCGGAAGAAGGCAATGAATATCATATCGTAACTGATCCAGGGTTTGTGGATGGCGATTACAACTACCTGCTGGCAAACTACAATGATTTCTTCAATCTGGTCGGACAAAACGGCGATGGACTTTACCTGATTTGTCTTGGCGCTCCTAAAGATCCAGGCGTTCCGGAACCGTCCACTTGGGCGCTGCTGCTTCTCGGCGTTGCTGGTCTTTGCTGGATGAGAAGAAGAAAGTAACATCTTAAATATAGTTTAACCTCCTGGCGCGTGATTGGATTTTATATTCAGTCGCGCGCTTTTTGTTTTCTGGATTTACTTTTTCCCGGTACAATTTCATAGTCTGGAAAATAATCAAAATTCCGTCCTTCTACCTTTACAAATTAAATACAATAGTTATAATTAAAAGAAATAATGAGCGCTTGAACTGTATATCGAAATATCCTTTTTCCATAGCGTTCATAATCCTGAATCTTAACACTACACATTTTAAGCCATGGATCCAAAACCTTTAAAATTCTTTGAAGACCTGCTTTCCACGCCCAGCCCGTCTGGATACGAACAGCCTATTCAGGACGTTATCCGCAAGTACGCCAAAACGTTTGCCGACACGGTAACAACCGACTACCACGGCAACGTCATTGCCGCTAAAAATCCGGACGCGCCCATTCGCGTCATGCTTGCCGGGCACTGCGACCAGATCGGTCTGTCCGTTCAGTACATTGACGCTGACGGGTTCCTTTACGTCATTCCACTGGGCGGATGGGATATGGTCGTATTAGTCGGACAGAAAGTTCTCGTCTGGACGAAATCCGGCCCCATCAACGGCGTTATCGGACGCAAGCCGATTCATCTGCTCAGCCCTGACGATCGCAAAAAAGTCCCGGAAATTACCGACCTCTGGGTCGATATCGGAGCGAAAAACAAAGAAGAAGCGGAAGCTCTGGTCAATGTTGGCGACGCCATTACGGTTGAACTGGGACATCGCATGCTTCGCAACAACTTCATTTCCGCGCCTGCCATGGACGACAAGTCCGGCGCGTGGGTTGTCATGGAAGCCCTTCGCCGAACGAACTCCAAAAAGCTCAAGTGCGCCGTCTTTTCCGTCGCGACCGTTCAGGAAGAAGTCGGACTTCGCGGAGCCATGTCCAGCGCCTACGACGTCAATCCTGACATCGGCATTGCCGTTGACGTAACGTTCTCCACTGACTGTCCAACCATCGACAAGAAAGCCCGCGGCGAAGTTGCCGTTGGAGCCGGCCCGACAATTACTCGCGGTCCCAACATGAACCCGCGCGTTGTTGAACAGCTGCGTCAGATTGCTGCCAAGAACAACATCCCGGTTCAGTGGGAAGCCTCCGGACGTCCGCCAGGAACCGACGCCGCTGCGATTCAGGTTGCCCGCGGAGCGTGCGCATCCGCGCTGGTAAGCATTCCCAACCGATACATGCACACCCCGGTTGAAATCGTCTCGCTGGACGACATGGACAACGCCGCCAATCTGCTGGCGCGATTCCTGGAATCCGTCAAGGCGAAAGAGGATTACATTCCGTAATCGTCAACAAAGACGTTATCAGATGTAAAAACTCAAAAAGAGAATTGCTATTTTACCAATAATTGCAATTCTCTTTTTTGTTTCTATTTGTAACATCTTATCAGAACTTGTTCAAGAAATAAAAAAGGGAATCCAAAAACTTATTTTATAGCAACGAGAAGATTGCTTGATTCTCGTTACATATATATCCAATCGTTCCAGGGGGGGATATAATCGGATAAGTTCTGGATTCCCGGAGGAATGAATTATTTAAAATTCCCAAAGGAATAAATTATTTAAAATATTTGAAAAACGAACAGTGAAATTTTATCTCAAAACTGAAAAGGAAAATGAAAAAAGTGACAAGTTCTATCCAACGACCAATTCTGACATAGCAGTCAAAACGCGGTTTTTTGTATGTTCTGAAACTGGCTGAACGCCTTCAATCTTTTTTCCGTTTCGTTCACACCACGTTTGAAGAACGTCTTCCGGCATAACAGCTAACAAAGCCGCGGTCGTAATCACCTTCCTGGCAAAATCACGGGCTTCGTCTTGACTGCAACCCATCTGTTCCGCTTGATACACGACTTGTGCATAATTCATCATGGCATAACCTCCTGTTGTCTGTGCATTGCTGAAATGAACAAGCTATTATTTTCTCATCAATACTACTTGAATTATAGCGAATTCAGCTGAATTATCAATAGAGTTTTCCCGATTTTTCAAAAGAAAATAAATAATTCTTTGAATATTTTTTGCGAAATCCGAAAAGTTTCGCAGGTTTAACACAACCCGTTTTACCTGTATATCCTATATTAATAAAACAGAAACTTTTATACGGGTTGTAACAATTAGCAATTCAAAAAAGCTATAATTTACTTGAGAACGGTTATCGATCTTCAGCGTCTTTGACGTTCATTTTAGGGATTTCCAAAAATGGCTTAAAGTTTGGATCCTGCGTTGACCAATTGAGCATAAACGGAGCAGGGGAGATGTCCGGCTGATTGAGTTCAGGCGCGTCCCACGGGATTTCCGTTTCCAAATTGTCTTCGCCAAAGAATTTGACGTTGGCGTTAGGCGCGGCATAATATCGAGGGTTGAACATGCTAACGCTCATGGTGAAATTTCGTCCACGATCCGGACGAACGGCGGAAACGCGCTGACGCCAGGAACGCGGCTGTACGTACTTGTCGTCGTTGAGTAAATTGGCGTATGAAGAACGAAACAGCCTGACGCCTTTTTGACCTTCCAGTTCCTCGCTGGCGTTATCCCAATGAGCGGGCTTGTCTGCTTGCGGCTCCGGCAAAGGTCGCCATAAGTCCACGAAAAATTTAGATCCAAACGAAATGCGGCGCGGATTGAGAAACTGTACTTTCTGATACCCCATTTCATCGATTACGCTGCTGTCCGTCGGCTCCATTTTGGAGAAGTCGGCTTCATAAAGCGTTGCGCCTTTGGAATCGATTCCTATAATCCCGGAATTAAAAATATGCTGAACCAGTTCCTCCGCTGTCGAGACGTTGTCTGTAACAATCTTATCGCGCCGCTGCGCCATGACTGGCGAGGCAATTAAAACGCTCAACGCGAGGACCAGCAGTAATTCAGTATTAATCCGTTTCATTCTTAGGGAATAGGGAATAGGGAGTAGGGAATAGCTTGTATTGCGCTTGCGTCAATTACTAATTACTAATTAATCAAATAAGGCGTCGACGTATTCGTCTGCGTTGAACAGGGCGAAGTCTTCCGCTTTTTCGCCCAGTCCGATAAACTTAACCGGCAAATCCATTTCCTGACGTATCGCAGCTGCAACGCCGCCTTTAGCGGTGCCGTCCAGCTTGGCGAGAATCAAGCCGGTGCATTTAACCGCCTCGGAAAAGTGTTTTGCCTGGGACAGCCCGTTTTGACCTGTAACAGCGTCAATAACCAGCAACGTTTCGTGCGGCGCGTCTGGAATGATCTTGCTGATAACGCGTCGAATCTTTTCCAGCTCTTTCATCAAATTGGTTTGAGTCTGGAGACGACCAGCGGTGTCGATTATACAAACGTCAACGCCCTTTTCGACAGCGGCTGACGTTGCGCGATGAGCGACGGACGCCGGGTCGGAGTTCGGCGCGCCGGTAACGATTTCCGCCCCCAAACGCTGCGCCCAAACGGTGAGCTGTTCGACCGCGGCAGCGCGGAACGTGTCAGCTGCGCCCAGCAGGACGCTTTTTCCCTGCTGACGAAGCATGTGCGTCAGCTTGGCGATGGACGTCGTCTTGCCGCACCCGTTGACGCCGCAGAACATAATAACCGTTGGGCCTTTTTCCGCAAACGCGATCGGCGATTCCGGCTGACGCATAAGCTCTTTCAAGCCCTTTTTGATGTGCTCGACAATATCCGTCATCTGCACGACTCGCCCGCGATAGTTGACGCGAATGTCGTCTACCATTTTATTGGCGGCGGCAATGCCCATGTCCGTGCGGATGAGCTTGACAAACAGTTCTTCCAGAAACTCGTCGTCAATCAGACGCCCTTCTGACTTGAACAGGTCGCGAATGTCGGTATTTAATAACTGTTGAGTCTTTTTCAGACCCTTTTTGATAATATCAAAAAATCCCATGGTTTATTTCTGCTATTTTATGTAATCGTCAAAAAAGTTAAATTTATTAAGCGGAAAGCGCTTTTAAGTCCTTTTATTCTTACCGCTAACCTTCGATCAGCGCCTTGCGTAATTACGCATTACGCATTCCCTACGCGTCCGCAACCGCTATGGCTTCTTTTAGTAAAATTCGCCCTTCGTAAAGGGATCGGCCGATAATCGCGCCTGCCATGCCCGCCCGTTTGAGCTGGGAGACGTCGTCAAGCGTAGTAACCCCGCCCGAGGCGACAACGGGAACGTCCAGAGCCGCCTGCATCGCTGCCATCGCCGGGACGTTTGGACCTTTCATCATGCCATCGGTTGCGATGTCCGTATAGACAATCGCCGCCAGCGGCAACGCCGCGTATTGTTTCGCCAGCGCGACAGCATCGGTGGAACTGGTTTCCAGCCAGCCGTCTGTAGCGACCAGCCCGTTGCGGGCGTCGATTCCAAGAACCAGCTTCCCCGGGAACTTTCGGCACATTTCCGCGAACCATTCCGGCTGCTTGATTGCCAGCGTCCCAATAACGGCGCGAGTCAGTCCAGCGTCGAACAGTTCCGATAAAACGGCTTCTTCCCGAATCCCGCCGCCCAATTCGCAGGGAATGTTAACCGCCTGAAGTATTGCCTTGACGGACGGCATGTTGACCGGCTTGCCGTCTTTTGCGCCGTCGAGGTCGACCAGATGCAGATGCCGCCCGCCCTCAGACGTCCATTTTTGCGCCATTTCCGCCGGGTTCGCCCCGAAAACGGTCTGCTTGTTGTAATCGCCCTGTTGAAGTCGGACGCACTGTCCGCCGCGTAAATCGATTGCTGGCCAAATTTCCATAATTGATTTAATATTAGTTGTGGCATTTATACGTTTTGGTATACCGTTACTTATATATTATAGCGCTATATCCGTTTTTATACAATAGGACGCATGAGGATTTTTAAGAAAATTATTATCGAGAACGTTTATGGAGGGCGGGTATTACCCGCCCAAAACAATCAACCTTAGATATCGCGGACAATGTCCGCTCCCCGTATACTATTTTCTTCGAATCGCCAAAACGGTGATGTCGTCCTGCCGTTCGGATTTACGGAACGAGTCGGCGATGCGAGCCATGTCCTTGCAAAGGGTTTCCGGAGAAACGTTCCCTTCGCGCTGAACAACGGCGACAATTCGATTAGCGCCGAAGAGCATTTTCTCGCCGGTTTCGGTTTCCGCCGTTGCCTCGGAGACGCCGTCTGTATAAATGCACATTCCTTCGCCGGGAGCAATATCCAGCTCGGACTGGTCAAAGCGGGCGTCTGGAATGATTCCAACCGGAAATCCAAACGGAAGCGGACATTCTTCAACGCTGCCGTCGTTATGACGCACAATCGGGGGAAGATGCCCGCCGTTGGCGTAGACCATGTGCCCGGTATTGATATTGTACTGAGCGTAAAATATGGTAACGAACATCTGGTCGTTGGAATGGTTGAGAATCTCGTTCATTCTCCGCAGGGTTTCCGCAGGCGAACGGCGAGCGTTTGCAACGCCGCGGAGAATCGTTCTGGACATCGCCATGAACATTGCTGCCGGAGTTCCCTTGCCGCAGACGTCTGCGACGACCAGAGCCAGCGTTTGATTATCCAGCATCCAGAAATCGTAGAAGTCTCCTGCGACGAATCGGGCGGGCAGGTTAAGCGCGTAGATGTCAAACTTGTCTGACTTCGCCAGCGACTTGGGATCAGGCAGCATCTTCGACTGGATTTCGCGAGCGCGGGAGACGTCGTTTTCTATCGTTCGGCGCGCGGCGGATTCCTGAGCCTTTTGATCGACGGTTTCTTTGAGCGTTTCCAACATGTGATTGAACGTCTTCGCCAAACGTCCTGCTTCATCGTTGGACGTCATGTTATGGAGCCGCACGGAGAAGTCGCCGTCGATAATTCGCTCTGACGCCTGGTCGATATCTTCCAGCGGTTTGGTAACGACGCTGGAAACAATCGAAAGAAGAACCATCGTTATAAAGAGAATCAGCGAATAAAGCAGCGACTGACGCCAAAACATCGCAACCAGCGGCCTGAGGATTTCCGGCTCCGCAACGACGTGAATGAGCGACCACCCGGTTTCCGGTACAGGCTGAGCAAAGGCGAACAGCGCGTTTTTATGGTTGTCGACGTCGTACATGACAATCCGCCCGGTTTTCTGCTCGCGGGTCATCTGCTTGAGCTTGTCCATATCTTCCTGGCTCAACGTGTAGCCGTACCCGCATTCGGAGGACTTCAGCCGTTCGAGGTCAACAGAGCGATTGAATTCCTTGTTATATATCATCTTCCCTTCCGGGGTGAGAAGAATCAAATATCCGACCGGGGGCTGCAAGCCGTCCAGAATTTCTCGAATCTTTGCCAGACTGATGTCGATGGTGCAAATCGCCCGTGGATGGTTATTGAGAATCACTGGGACGCTGCAGGTTACCATTTCGACGTTTTCCAGCCCCGGCGTGTCGTCTATATAGGGCGGCGACCAGTACGTGTCGTGCGTTCTAAACGGCTCCGAGTACCAATGCAGACCGCGCCAGTGTTCAATAGAATAATAGACGCCGCCCTGGTTTACCAGATCGGAAACGCCAACTTCGTTGACTTTGCCCGGGATTCGGAACACGTATGGCGACGTGTCCGGTCGCACAAACCCGTCCGGCTCGCTGTTAACAGCGTAAGACGGTTCGTCGGGCAGGGGAATCATGGAAACGGTCATGCCGAACAGTTCAGGGTTCTCGTCCGGATTGACAAACGAGGATTTGAGAATCTGAACCGCGCCCTCGTACCGCTCCGCATGTTTCAATGCCTCAGGAAACGCCCGGTAAAAGCTCGCGTTGTTTCGAGCGATCTGGGCGTTTTTAATGCACATCTGATTAATGCGCATTGACATGTTCCCGACAATCGCCTCTACGTTATCTTCAGTGGACTGTGTAACCGCCGTTTCGGCATAGCGATATTCGACAAACGCCATGATCGTAAAAATGACAATCATCGGCAAGCCGATCGCCAAAATAAACTTCGTTCGTAAATGTTTAATATGATACATAATATAAATAGGTTATGACGTTGAAAGTTGCAGGTAGATATCAGACGCATAGAGCTGTCAAGCGTCTGTTGTCTACTTCCATCTGTTATCAATTATAGCTATTTTACCGGATTTTTCCAGATCAATTTCTAAAACTTTCCCAAAAATTTACATAAATTATTGGTGTTTTCCAGTATTGAGACTAAAACAATTCTTAAAAAATGCTCAAAAAATGCCGAAACTGATCTGGTAAAATTTTGAGGAATTGTGTATAAGAGAGAGCATAGTAACAAGCGGTTAGCCTAAAGCGGCAAAGGAAAGTCTTATGTTTTTCGGCATAAACGCTGTCTTTTTGCTGCGTTCTAACCTCTAACTCCCCAATCCTAAAAGACCGTTTTCCATGCCGCCGACGACCAATTCACAAAATTCCAATTCGTTTTTCGCTTCCAGAACGTTTCGTCTGGCGGCGTTATGCGTCATTGCGATTTTGTTAATTGGCGGCGGCATTGGAATCTGGTTGGAAATGCAGCCTGTCTCTGAAAACAGGATCGCTCTTTTCGATGGGAAACAGTTCACGCCCGACGAACTGGTTCAGATTGAAGCCGCTCTGGCGAAAAAGAATCTCTCTGATTATACAATCGTCAACCAGACGCTGGAAATCCCGGCGAAAAGCCGCAGCGTTTACGTTGCCGCTCTGGCGGAAGCCAACGCCTTGCCGCAGGAGTCCGGGCGAACGCTCGAGAAAGCGGCTGTCGATATTTCTCTGTTCGACTCTCCCGAAGTCCGCAATTTGAAAATCAAAGCCGCTCAGCAAAAAGACCTGGCGGATATTATCAATTCCATGGAAGGCGTTTCCAACGCGTCTGTTTTGTGGGACTCTGAAAAACAAGGCGGACTGAACCCTAAAACGATTGTACGCGCGTCTGTCAGTTTGAAATCCGTTCCCGGTTACGAGCTGGACGACGCCAAGATAGACGCTATCTGCCGTCTTACTGCCAACGCGATTGCCGGTTTGAAGACCGAAAACGTCGTTATTGTCGACACTCGAACCGGCGCCTGTTACACACAAAGCACGTCGTCAAATTCTGCGGCAGACAACGCTGATTCGCTGGATTCTCCCGAACGAATCAAAGACCCGGCTCTTGCCAAGCGGTTGACCGCGGAACGCTTCTGGAACAAGAAGATTTCCGAGCTGGTTCGCGCCTCGGTAGACAATGCCATCGTTCAGACGACCGTTGAAATTTCAGACTGTCAGTCCGAAACCCAGCGTCGAATTGAGCACGACCCGGAACCGACTATTTATCGTTCTGAAGTTATCGAAGACCTGGCGCCAGCCGTCTTCGGCATCAATCAGCCAGCCAACAACAGCGATCTGAATAATTCGGCTCCACAAACCGAAACGACATCAGTAATTCGCAAAACCGAAGAGGGCGTTTTGGGCGGA
>JAZRTH010000095.1:0-3104 GCA_045651945.1 Thermoguttaceae bacterium | reverse complement strand
AAATGTTACATTTACCATTCAGCGGGGCGAACGCTGGGGCATTCTCGGACCCAATGGCGCAGGCAAGACAACGCTTTTGCGCTGTATTTTAGGGAAAGAAACCCCGGATTCCGGACAGACCCAAATCGGCGGCGCGGTCAGAATCGGGTACTTCGATCAGCAGCTTCACGAAGTCCCGGACGACGCGGAAGTCATCGACTCGATTATTCCGCCCAAAGAGGAAATAGTCCGAACGGGGGAAAGCAAAGGCGGGTTCACGCCTACGATTAAAGACTTCGACGAGCCGAAACGTCGATCCATGCTCGCCCGGTTTGGCATTACCGGCGACATGGTCTTTCAAAAGGTCAGCAGCCTTTCCGGGGGCGAACGCTGCCGAGCCGCCATGGCGCGTCTGTGCGCTCTGGAAGCCAACTTCCTCATTCTCGACGAACCGACAAACCACCTCGACCTGTGGGCAAGAGAAGGTCTGGAGGAATCGCTCCAAAACTTCGACGGCGGAACCGTTCTGTTCGTCAGCCACGACCGTTACTTTATCAACCAGACGGCGGACCATCTGCTGGTTATCGAGCCGGACGGCGCCCGAATTATCGAAGGGAACTACGATGACTATCTGAGAATGAAAAAAGGCGCGGTGAAAAACGCTGCGTCAGCAAAAGAAGAATCCCGCCCGGCGGGAACGCAGAACAAGTCTGTTACAAGCAGCGCGCCTAAGACGACCCCTGCCGCGGGAACTGTCGAGAAGAAAGTCGAGCCTCCGAAGAAAAAACGAAAGTTCCCGTATCGTAAAGTCGCCGATATTGAAGCGGACATCGAAAAGACGGAACAGGAAATCGCCGTCCTGCAGGAAAAATCTCTCGACCCGGCAACGCTCCGCGACGGCGCCGCGGTCAAGCAGGTA
Source organism: Thermoguttaceae bacterium (assembly GCA_045651945.1). Lineage (GTDB taxonomy): Bacteria > Planctomycetota > Planctomycetia > Pirellulales > Thermoguttaceae > RUG11551. The sequence continues at coordinate 2,206 of JAZRTH010000095.1, read as the reverse complement.
TTAAACGAAATCGCTCAGGCGCAGCAGCGTCTGGAATACCTCATGGAACACTGGGAAGAAGCGTCAGAGCTGAACTGGTAGCAGCGCAACGTTAAAATCTCACGCGAAGTTCGCGAAGAAATGAAAGGCGATTGGCGAGCCGGGGTGCGTAAGCCCCCGGAAAAAAATCTCACGCGGAGCCGCGGAGAAGCGGAGGATGTTCGCTAAGCAATGAAAGGCGGTAACGGAGCGAGTGAAACGAGCATAGTTACGCTTAGGCGAGCCACGGGTGTTAACCCGTGGGCGTGAACGAAGACCCCGGAAATAATCTCACGCGGAGCCGCGGAGGAAGTTCGCGAAGTTTTAAAAATTTCTTTGCGCTCTTTGCGTTCTTTGCGGCTTTTAAAATCTTTGGCGGATTTTATCCGCGACCCGGAATGTTTTTCGGCTGCGTCAATTTGTTATATACGCTTCCTGCGTTTCGGTTCGCCGTTGGCAAACTGCGTAATTCCGCTCACTGCGTTCGCTCCATTACCGCCTTCCATTTCTTTCGAACTAATCGTTAAAAAAGTTCTGGATATTGTCCATCAGACGAATCATATACGATTCCAGCTGTTGTTTTTCGTCCGGCGTAAACCCTTTGAGAATGGCGTCCTCCGCCATCTTGCGCGACCCGGTCAGCTGTTTCTCCAGCGCCAGGCTCTTTTCCGTCAGTTTGATAATATTGCTCCGTCTGTCTTTCGGGTTGGTAACCCGCTGAATCATTCCCTTGTTTTCCAGCAGGTTGAGCAGTCCCGTAACAGTCGGGTTCTTCAGGCTGAACGTCTCTTCCAGGTCCCGCTGCGTCGTCTCGACAGACTGATGATCAAACAGATACGCAATAATCGCATGCTGAGAGCAGGTCAAATCCCATTTGCGAAAATCGCGATTCGCCTTGCTGTCGAGCATGTTATTAATGATTTTGACAAACTTTCCAATATCGATTTCGTTTTTGTCTTTCATAGCGTCCGCCTTCATTTATATAGTTACCTATATACTAGCAAAACGGCGGAATTTGTCAAGAGGAAATTAAGAGAAATTAGCAATTTGCAATGAGCAATTACGCAAAGCGCTAATCAGAGGGTTCGTTTCGCCAGCCTTGAAAAAACTTTCGGTCGCCAGCAAGCTGGCTCCCTTTTAGGGAAGTTTTTTCAAGGCGAAATAATATGAGGGGAAAACCTTTTTTGAAAAAAAGGTTCTTCCCCTCAAACTCCCCTTTCCCAAAAACTTTAGCAAGGGGAGAAAATAAAGTAAGAACGTTGTAAACCAATCGGCGCGAATCCGTCTAATCCGTTAAATCCGTGTTCGGACTGACCCGCGCATAATTATTATTTGCTACTCGGCCCCGCCAACTTTTGGGCGAGGTCTTTGGCGCCTTGGATGTCCAGTTTGCCGGATCCCAAAACCGGGACGGCTTCTACCTTATAGAACGCGTCGGCGGCGGGAATCCAGATCGGCGGGACGTCGCGATTGCGAAGCTCTTTGATAATGTCCATCGGGTCGAATCCCTTCAGGTCAGAATACAGAACGATGAGCTTTTCGCCCTTGCGGTTGTCTTCAACGGAAGAGACGGAAACGCAAAGAGCGTCGTCCGGTTTAAGACCGATAATTTCGCCGATGATCTTTTCGACGCCTTCGTGCGGAACCATTTCGCCGCCGATTTTGGAGAATCGGCTTTGACGTCCGGTAATAAAGACGAACCCGTCTTCGTCCATGCGAGCCAGGTCGCCAGTGCAGTACCAGCCGTCAACGAGGACTTTCGCCGTCCGTTCCGGTTCGCCGTAGTATCCCAGCATGACGTTAGGTCCCGTAACCCACAGCATGCCGACTTCGTTTCTCGGCAGCGGTTCGCGCGTTTCGATGTCGCGAATTTCCGCCGCCATTTCCGGCAGCGCAACGCCGATCGAGCCGTCTTTTTCTCGAACGGGCAGCCCTTCGGGAAGATGAGCGTTGGGGAAATAGTTGGAAATGATAACCGGCGAGCATTCCGTACATCCAAACGCTTCCAGCGGACGATAGCCGAACTTTTTCTCGAACGCGTCTTTGACTTCCGTCGGCATGCGTTCCGCGCCGACAAGCGGCATGGACATGTGAGCAAAGCACTCTGCGTCAATTTTACGGATAAACGCTCTGTAGAACGTGGGCGCGCCGATAATAACGGTCGCCTTGTACTTTTTCGCCAGCTTGC
>JAZRTH010000094.1:0-1646 GCA_045651945.1 Thermoguttaceae bacterium | reverse complement strand
GGAACCAACCCGATGAACTTTGTAACCCTCATTCAGCCCGTCTTGGACGCCAAATGCGTTAAATGTCACGCTGGCGCCAATACGGACAAGAATCAGCCCGGCATTGACGCTGACAAGATGAACAAAGCCGCGTCGATTGATTTGTCCGACAACAAACAGGGGCATTTCTCCCGTTCGTACGAGAATCTGCGCCGGTTCTGCTTCTTCTACGATAACGCCGGATGGACAGAGCCGCAGACGCTCCCCGGTCAATTCGGTTCAAACCGCAGCCCGCTGTATCGCAACGTACTGAGAAACCCGGAAACGCAAAAGACGGACCATTACGGAGTTCAACTCACGCCGGAAGAGATCTACAAGTTCACCGTCTGGATGGACAACAACTGCGATTTCTACGGCTCTTACGACCAGTGCGAACTCCAGCGTCAAGGCGAGAAAGTCGAAATCAAGCTGGAATAATCCAGCAAACAGCCCGCGGAACAATCATTCCACAAGATTCTGTAATATAAGGGTTTAAGCAAAAAGAAAGGACGTCTTGCGATAAAACGCAAGGCGTCCTGATGGACATTAACAGACTCGAACTGTTGACCTCCACGGTGTGAGCATGGCGCTCTAACCAAGCTGAGCTAAATGTCCAATAAAGTGTTCTCATTATCCAGATTTTCCTTGTTTTGTCAATCCCCCCGGGGGAAAAGAATTCCGACTTTCTGCCTGTTCTCTGCCCCGCCCCCCGTTGACGAAGTTCAAAGATTGGGGATAATTCTAATAATCTTTAAATACAGAACGAATACCCAAAAACCAAACCATATATAATACGCCATGGAAGATTTGAACAAGAACGGTAAAGACCAGTGGTCGTCAAAAATCGGGGTTATTCTGGCTGTTGCCGGGTCGGCAGTCGGACTGGGCAACTTTTTGCGCTTTCCGGGTCTGGCGGCTCAGTACGGCGGCGGGACTTTTTTGATTCCCTATTTCACCGCTTTTTTGCTCTTGGGGCTGCCTTTGGCGTGGATGGAGTGGTCGCTTGGCCGCTACGGCGGGCGTCACGGATACAACAGCGTTCCCGGCATTTATCATACCGCATGGCGGCACCCCATTGCCCCGTACCTGGGCGTGCTGGGCGTGGTCATGCCGATCATGATTTTCTCGTATTATCTGTACGTTGAAGCCTGGTGCCTGTCCTACGCGCTGCGATATCTCCTTGGCATGATGTCTCCCAGCGCGTTGGGCGTAACGCCGGAAATGGTTCTTGGCTATTTAGGCGCGCAGCCCGATCTTTTGTACTCCTTCTTCAAAGACAACGCGGCTTTGCTGGGCAGCGTCGATCTGTCATCGGCAAGCGCGTACCTCGACTGGGTCAAAGCGAATCCGGACGCCTTCACTACCGCCTTGTCCGCCAATCAGGACGCGGTTTTAGGGTATCTGCAATCGCAAACGACGCTGAACAATTCCGTGTACTACAACATTTTCTTTGGGAATTTGATTGGCGTCAGCGGCAATGGCGAGGCTTTGGGCAACGTTACGAAATACGGCGTGTTAGGGTCGTCGATGGTAACGCTGCTGATTTGCTTCCTGCTGAACTACTGGATTATTTTCAATGGCATCAGCAAGGGAATCGAACGCTTTTGCCTCTACGCGATGCCGGCGCT
>JAZRTH010000093.1:0-5375 GCA_045651945.1 Thermoguttaceae bacterium | reverse complement strand
TCCGTCTAATCCGTAAAATCCGTGTACGAGCTGACCCGCGCATAAAAAAAGCCCCGCTGAGCTGAGCGGGGCGCCCTCTGTTGAGTTGTCTTAGTTTGCCGCCAGTTCCGATTTGCGGTTCGCCAGTTGGTCTTGCAAGCGGCGCATGATAGAAGTGTGCATCTGGCTGACCCGGCTTTCCGACAGGTTGAGCGTCAAGCCGATTTCTCGCATGGTCAGGTTTTCGTAATAGTACAGAATGATAATCAGGCGTTCGCTCTGAGAAAGCCCTTTTGTAACAACGCGAATAAGTTCAGAATTCTGGAGCTTCTTGCCGGGGTCTTCCGAGCGTTTGTCGACCAGGACGTCAATTTCCCGAATGTTGCGCGACGAGTCGTTCGCCTGATCCCAGCGTTTGTCCAAGCTTGTGAGCGTCGTCATCTGGGTGTCGCGAATAATTCGCTGAACTTCGTCCAGCGGCATGCCGAGTTCCTCGGCGATTTCCGTGTCCAGCGGCATGCGGCCCAGGACGCCTTCCATCTCGCGAATCTTTTCCTTCATCTTGGTAGCGTTGGTGCGAACCTGGCGCGGAACCCAGTCCATGCTTCGCAGACCGTCGAGAATCGCGCCGCAAACCCGGGCGGAACAGAACGTCTCAAACTTGACGCCGCGGTCGATGTCGAATCCGTTAATCGCGTCCATCAAGCCAATCGCGCCAACCTGAAGCAGATCGTCCAGTTCTACGTTGCCAGGCAAACGGGTTCGAATCCGCTCTGCGTTATGCTTGACGATCGGCATGTAAATTTCCATCAAACGATTTCGCAGCGCCGGCGTCGGATTTTTCTTGTATTCGACCCAAAGTTTACGAACGGCTTCCGAATTTCCTGCTGTCATATTAAACTCCAAAATGAAATCAAGTTATAATAGTTGCGAGTGGTAAGTTGTGATTTATGTAACAAACGCTGATGCGCGTTTTAATCCTTTTCTCCTAACGCCAGACGCGCCAAATGCGCCGCGTTGGCGACCTGAAAGTCCTCCGGAACGCTCTGCCCGTCTGTCACATACGACAGCGGCAGACGCCGCCATCGCAGCAGCGACAGCAGATTTCCCAGCCCAACCGCCTCGTCCAGTTTCGTTAAAACGAGCGAGGACAGGTTAAGAATCGAAAACGTCTCCGCCGCCCGACATAAGGAACGAGCCGCCGACGATCCGCAGAGCGTCAAATGAACTTCGTCTACGGACGCCGCGTCGAGGTACGTTTTCAAATCGTGAATTTTGTCGTCTTCTTTCGTTCCGCGCCCTGCTGTGTCCATGAGAATCAAGTCCAGATTGCGGAGTCGGCTGACCGCTTGAATCATTTCCGGAACGGATCGAACCGCCAGCATCGGCAAGTCGATGATGTTCGCGTACGCCCGGAGCTGTTCGACAGCCGCGATTCTGTAGGTGTCAACCGTAATCAAGCCGACGCGCAGTCGCTCTTTCAAGGAGTAATGCGCTGCCAGCTTGGCGATAGTCGTCGTTTTGCCGACGCCGGTCGGTCCGACCAGCGCGACCACGTACCCTGTGTGACGCGGTCGAATGGCGCCGGAAACCGGGATTCGGCGAGTCGTTTCAGCAATCAACGCCTGACGAATAATCTGGTAGTCGTTCAGTTGCTCGCCGCGAAGCTGAGGCGTTACGGCGCAGATGAGTTCCCGGGCAATCAGCTCGGAAATATCGGCATCGATCAAACTCGTGTACGCTTTGTACATCGCAGACGTCATCTGAACGGAACCGAAGATTTCGTGCTGTTGAAAACCCTGCATGACGGAGTCCCACGGAGACTGACTGAACTCGTTTGCCGCCTGACGGACGTCGTTCATGCCAACCGTGGTTGAGAAAACCGCATCGTTAAGCTGCGCCTGACGTGGATTGACAAAATTGGACGTCGGAGCAGGGGAGGACGATGGAGATCCAAATCGACTTTGCATGTACTTGCCAGGCATCGCGATTATTTCAACCTGCTGCTCGCCTTTGAGAAGACCGAAAAACCGGGTTGTTGTAACCGGTCTGTAGGATATAACCGCTGCGTCAGGACCGAACGCGTCCCGAACCATGCGAATAGCTTCCTGCATATTCGCGGCGCGAAACGTTTTAACTTCGGTATTGGTTATAAGGGAACTCATATTTGTAGCGGTTATTACGATTTGTATTGATTTAATGAATAAAAGCTTTTCGCAAATTTCAGAAAAAAAATCAAGAGCAATTTCGGAAGAATTCTTATAAATAATAAATATAAAATATATAGAATAATCGGTACAATTGGTATAAGCGGAATAAAAGGAATAATTTAATATCAAGATAGGCAGAATGGGTAATATAAAGAATTACAGAAGCTTTGGAGTGCGACGGCTTGCCGTTGCTTTTATAAGAAAAGAGTTGGGACAACCGGAAATGAAAATTGCGCTAATAACGAATGGACAACGAATATTTTATCTGGGGTGTGGTAGCTTGTAGCCGCTTTCATGTTAGAGCAGGGGGGCGAAAGAGAAATTCGTACAAGTTCGAGATAGAACGTGAAAGATGATCTATCTCGAAAAAGAAAGCTCCGGAAAATGTAAAATCAAAAAGATTAAAAAAGAGCCAGTTGGTTCTTTGTGTTCTTTGTGGTTAAAAACTTTGACGCCCAGCGAAGGGCGATATCCGGGGAGGGGATCGGCTGCGTCTATATAGAATGTGTGCTTCAAGCAAAGCGTAACTACGCTCTCGATGGTCGCTCCGTTACCACCTTTCATATTCTTTGCGAACTTTGCGAACTTTGCGGCTTAAAATACTCAGCGGATTTTATCCGCGATTCAGAAGCGCTGTTGGCTGCGAGGATAAATTATCAGGGCCAGAGAAAGAAGGAAACTATACAGGTCGGACGTAATTGGCACGAATAAAGATAATCGTCGCTTGCAGTGTAATCGTAATGAAAGAGACGGCAAGCCGTCGCACTCCAAAATTACTTTCTCTTCCGCCAGAACATCAGTCCCGCCGCGCCAAGAATCAGCAGCGCCCAGGTCGACGGTTCCGGGACGGCGTTGGGGTCAAGACGAGCAGTCAGCGAAATATCGTTTCCGGATTGAGTTACCGTTATGTCAAAGTAATAAGAACGAATCGCGGCTTTGACATCGTCAAAAATATCCGCTGCGTTGTCAGCAGTAATAATAACGCCCTCGAACGTCTCTCCGCCAACGAGAGAACTGGCATCGTCCAGGGTAATGTCGATAATTGACCCAGGCATAAACGTTGCATCGCCGTTAACAATCAGTTTGTCAGCAATAACGTTTCCTTGATCGTCTTTCCCGATTTCAATCAACAGCGTTGACCCGGAATTGAGCGTGTATTCGCCGTCGACGGTCAGCGTTCCGACCGAGTTGCCCGGCGACAAAATCGCGGTAGTATAAGAGCCGTTACCGAGATCTTCGCCGACTTCCAGCGACCCGGTGTAATAGTCTTTCATATCCAAACGTCCGGAAGAAACGACGAAGCTGGACGCGCTAACCATTCCCGCCGCCGATGCATATATCTGCAGCGTCTCATCTCCGGTCTTTTTGATTGTCTGCGCTGAAATCGCTCCGACGTACTTTGTCAGTTGGTCGTTATTGAGCGTCAAAACGCCGTCAACGACAATCGCGCCGTTGTCGCCGGAAAGGTTGTTAAGAACAACGTCGGTTTGTCCAAACGTAACAGTCCCTTGCGTAACCTTAAACGCAGTATTTTCCGCCATGGCAATGGAACCGATATTCAATTCCGTTGCAACGCTGTCGAACGCAACGTCCAGCGTTCCTGCTCCAACGGTTACAGAGCCGATTGAATTGCAATCGCCGGAAAGCGTCATCGTTCCTTCGCCCGATTTGTCAATTAAGACGGTGTCTGCAATAGCTCCGGAATACGTGTGCGTAAATCCCTCGGCTGGATTGACGTTTAACGTTCCCGCGCCGCTGACAGCTGAAGAAACTAATAAATTGTTGTTTGGAACGTTGAACGTCAAAGACGCTTCAGAGTTAATTGTTACAGGAGCAGAAAAGTTCACCTGATTGCTGAACGTAAAGCTGCCGTCAGAGAACGTCCAGTTGTCGCCATCGAAATTGAGCGGCAAATACTCGCCGTCTGTTCCTTGGACTTTAGCGCCCAAACCGACAAGCGTTCCGCTAAATCCGTTGAGTCCGCCGCCGTTAGCGCCAATGGTTCTATTAACTCGGAACAGACGCGCTTCAATCGTATAGGTTTCACCCGGTTCAAAAGTATAAGAACCGGTATTGGTTGCAAAATCATAATTTGCCCCGCCTACTGAATGAGTAGAGGAATCTACCCAGTTCATAACAACTGTTTTATTTCCGTCTGAATCCGTTACCGCCAGATATGCGCTGTTGCGGAACTGGTACGCGAAATCAAGCGTTATGGGCGAATCTGTTGTATTGACGACGCTGGTTTGCAGCAGGTTGGTGTTGTTTTGGTCTGCAGAAGTACTGCCCCAAATATTGGCAGCGTAGGTTCCTGACGCATAAGCGGTATTCGCAATTAAATCCATATTGGAAATGAATTCGGGAGCGGTAAAATAGGTCATGTCTTTGGAGGTTCCGGTCAAGAGCTGTCTTGAGTAGGTTCCCGATTCCGGTCCGACAATATTAATAGTAGAATCGCCGGTTGCTGCCGTGATTGTGGAGCCATCCAGCAAAGAAGCGGAAGAGCAGTCCAGCGTTCCGCCTTGCAGATTGATTTGCGTTGCCGCCGATTTTGCTCCCGTGGGAATAAACGTTCCGTACTCTCCAATCGTAATGCTTTGCGCTCCGGAATTGTCGCCGGACAGAATCAGCGTTCCGTCGTTGACAGTTAAATAGCCGGTGTTGGCGCCAGTTATCGTCAGCGTTCCCGTTCCCTTCTTTTCCAACGTCGCGGAGCCGGTAACTTTGCCTGAATACGAGTAATCGCCATTGCCAATCATAGTCAGCGTCGCCGGAGTGGACGAGGTAATACTCGCATTTGTGGATTGACCGGAAATGCCAGTAACGGTTTCATTGAATCCCTTTAAATCGAGCGTTATCGCTCCGCTTGTACCGTTGCCATCGGGGCTCTTGCCGAATACGACTTCCGTTGTATCGGGCAGGACTCCGCTGGCTCCCAAGTTGAGCGTAGCCGCCCCACTCGTATTAGTACTTCTCCATTGGAAGTTTCCGATATAGGTTTTACCCTCGTAATCATTAGCCTGGTTAGTTAAAGTACAGGCGCCGTCATAGACGATTTCCAAAGAGCCAACGCCGGTAATTTTGGCATCAAAATTGCCGTTTCCGCCGGAAAGACGTATAGCGCCGCGTTCGCCCTTGCTGGCATCGCCTACCAGATTGATGGTATAGCCCGCAAACGTCTGATTG
>JAZRTH010000092.1:0-2235 GCA_045651945.1 Thermoguttaceae bacterium | reverse complement strand
ACATGGCTACGATCCGACTTACAAGCAGGAGTTCATCGAATTCGTTCGCAAGGCTCTGTACGTTTCCAAGATTTGCTCGTACGCTCAAGGATTCGTCCAGATGCAGGCGGCGGCAAAAGCCAACGACTGGACGCTCAACTACGGCCCCATCGCTATGCTCTGGCGCGGCGGATGCATTATTCGCGCTACGTTCCTGGAACGCATTAAAGAAGCGTTCGACAAGAACCCGGCTCTGGAAAACCTGCTTCTCGACCCGTATTTCAAGAGCATTGCGGAAGAATCGCAAACCGCATGGCGCAAAGTCGTCGCGACCGCTGTCGAACTGGGAATCCCCTGCCCTGCCATTTCCGGCGCGTTAGCCTACTACGACGGATACCGCAGCGAACGTCTGCCCGCCAACCTGCTCCAGGCGCAGCGAGACTACTTCGGCGCTCACACCTATCGACGCACCGACGGCGACGGCGTTACCGCCTGCCATACCGACTGGATTCGCGAAAAGAAAGACTAATTAGAAGAAAGTGGTAAGTAGTTAGTGGTAAGTGGTCAAGTGCAAGCGTTTCATTTTACTGTTACTAACCGCTTACCTCGAATTAACGAAGATTATTAAAATAAAAAAGGTCTGTGATAAGCTTCACGCCAATCACAGACCTTTTATTGTAAAGGAAACAAAAAAACGATTGAATTGACTTTGTTCCGATTAAAAGAACTTAGAGCAATCCGTCCCATTCCGCCTGAATTCTCTTCTCAAGACGGCTCTTGATCTGACGAACGTTGTCGTCTGTCATGCTGAGTTCTTCAGCAGCCGCTTTGGAAGTCATTCCTTTAACCGTAACCAGTTCAAACGAGTTGAGGTGCATAGGAGCAACCTTGTTTTTGAAGAACGCAATAAACTGGCGATAAAGAATCGCTTTTTCCTTTTTATTTTGTTCTCTTGTGATGTTCTGGACGTCAACCGGTTTGGCGTCAGCCTTTTTCGGCTGCTTCTTCTGGTTGTAGTCCTGAGCGCATGAATAGGTTAACGTGCGAAGCCAGGTGCGGAATTTGCCCGGTTCTCCCTTACGGAAGCGTCGAAACTGAGCTGACATCTCTGTCAACACGTTCTGGCAAACGCTTTCAGCGTCTTTGGCTGGAACTTTGTATTCCTTCAGCCAGAACAGTACCAGTTTCTTATACAGTTTTGTCAAACGATCCCAAGCTGCTGGATCGTTTTTACGGCACAACTCATACAGGGTTGTGGAGGTCTGGGTATCAGTAGTTTTTCTTCTCATAATGTTACAAGTATAACATGAATTTTTGAGAAAACAAGCCCCCCGGATAAAAATACGCCAAATATTTTTAAAAATTTTTAAAATTTTTTCCGAAAAAGGCATAAAAACGTGTCACGAATATGAAAAAACGGCGTTATGCCGTATGCATATTTATTGTCTGACAGCAAATTTCGTTTCCTATTTTAACTTTTTTTGTTCTTATTCAATTGCAGACGGAGCTTTTTATCAAAAAGATTCATGACAATACATTTTTTCTCAAAAAAAGTTTTTATCCCCTCTATTGAAAACAATTATTATTAGAGTACAATAAATATCATAATAATTACAAATGTATTCAATAGAGGTTAACAGTTATTAGGAGATCTGATATGAAAAAACTTTTGATTTTGGCAATGTTGAGCGTTTTTTTGAATTCGACTGTTTGTTTTGCTGACGGTGAGTGGATAGGCGTTATTCCCGATTCATTTTGCTGGTCCGTAGATTCCATTGTTGAACAGTGGACCCAAACGTCAGACATTGACAGCGAAACGTTTGAACAAATTCATTGGATTGTCGACGGCAATGATAAAGGAGAATACGACTACGTTCCCGTTTCACAGCGCTATAATCGCCAACTCGTCGTTACGATGACGTTCTTCAATCTCGGATCCGAAACGTATCATTTCGATTATTCTTCCCGGCTGGAATTGGTCATCATGCAAGGCGACAAAGCCATTCGCGTCGATGCAATTCCAACTGCAAACAAAACCGTTATCGCTCCCAATGGACGAATTAAAAAGAGTTCATTTGTTTTCAAAATGAATAATCGCGCTTTTACGGAAGCTTTTGACGCGCGAAAAGGAATTGGCGATTTGTTGTTTAATCCGACTAACGGAAATCTTCTCATCGAAGATTCAAAAGGAAACTCGCTTCTGGATAACGTTGGGGCCCCCGGAAATATTTGTATATATACATCCCCAAGAATTCT
>JAZRTH010000091.1:0-3011 GCA_045651945.1 Thermoguttaceae bacterium | reverse complement strand
GTTGATGTAATCGTCCGGACGTCCCTTTTCCGGCGGGGGAACGACGTTGACCGTTAACGCCTTGGCGGTAGCGAAAAACGACTCGCCCTGAAGACGTCCGCTGTCAAAGCCGACAGCCAGGTCGCCCTGGAAGTTGACGGGGCCGAACTGATAAGACCCGGTTTTCTGAGCAGTAAAACGTCTGACAAAATCGAACTGCCAGTATTTCGTTTCCGTTCCGTTGGCGTCCGGCAGCGTTACAGTTTTCGCCTTCGGCATGAATGTAAACAGCGACGGTTTTCGAGAAGCGGCGGGACCAAACCCGAACCCGAAATCGAAATCGTCCATAATATCAAAAGCAGACATTGCCTTTTTGTAGTCGTTGATAGAGAAGCCCCCGGAGCTGTTTTGATACGGTCCCAGCCAGACGCTCACGTCCGACGGCGTTGACAGTCCATCGGCAAGATTATCCATAGCCCACGGAATCTTCAGACGCACTGGCGTCTGCTGAACGGTCAGCGGGTTATGGTCGGAATTCGGTTCAGGAATCGCCTTGATCCAGATTCGAAGAACGACGTCAAAACTCTGCATCGGATACAACGGAGATTCCGAAACGTCTTTCCCGTTGCTTTGAGCGAGGATTTTCATGATAATAAAATCCTGCGCGTCCGCCGACTTCACCGTCAGCGTTCCTCCGCCTGCTGTCAGCTGACGCCCTTCGGTTTCAAAAACCAGACGAGGCAACTGGAGTTCGCCGGTTTTATTGGGAACAAGCTGAAACGTGTAGATGTGTTTTCGTTGGCTGTTGTCGATACGTTTGCCGTTGACAATAATAATGCTGGTAGAATTCTGCGGATGGTCGCCGCGGTCGAACAGCTGAAAATCGTCGTTCATTTCCACCTTCGGCTTAACCGGGTCGGCGTCAATGAGCGTTACAACCCAGTCAATAGTCTGCCCTTCGTAGACGGACTTTCCAATCTTCTGCCCGTCAATAGACATGGCAGACTGCGTCGACGGCTCGCCCGCCATCGCCAGCGTCGGAAATAATAACGTCAGTATTGTCAACGATAAAAACGTATGTGAATATTTCATGATTGCAATTATTAGCTTATTCTTGGCGCCAAGTGGTTAGTTTTTAGTGGTTAGTAAAAAGTTATTGAGGCGTCGCGCCCTTACCACTAACCACTTACAACTTACCACTTCTATTTTACCAATCTTTTTCAACTTTGTCAGGGGGGTTGAGCAGTTTTCGAAGCTGGGCTTCCAACTTCTTCCTTTCATCCTGACGAGCCTGAACGCGGCGCATCAGACCGCGCGCCTGAGCGTCGGTCAATTCCTCGTCGTTTTGCTGAGCTTGCTGCGCCTCCTGCTGCTGAGCTTCCTGCTCATCCTGCTGACCTTCCTGTTCGTCCTGTTGAGCCTCCTGCTCGTCTTGCTGACCTTCCTGCTCGTCTTTCTGTTCTTCTTCCTCAGACTTCTTATCCTGTTCGGACTCGTTTTGCTCGTCCTGTTTTTGTTCGTCTTGATTCTGCTTGTCCTGATTTTGCTGATCTTTATTTTGATTCTGTTTGTCTTTGTTCTGCTGATCTTTGTTTTGCTGATCCTGATTTTGTTGATCCTGATTCTGTTGGTCCTGGTTTTGCTGGTCCTGATTGTCCTGATTCTGCTGGGAATCGTCTTTGATAATCTCTTCCAGTAAACGGAGAGCTTCTTTCTGAGACGTCAGAGCGTCTTCCAGCTTCGACGCTTTTAAGTCGTTGGCAGCGTACTGAACCAGCGGCGGAATCGACGGACCGAGTTCGACCGCCTTCTTGCACATGTTACGCATCTTCTGAATCTGCTGATCCTGCGGGTTGGCGGAATTCGGGTCAACGGCGGCGTCTTCCGGATTCTGCAGCGCGTCCAGAGCGTCCTGAAGGTTCTCTGCGTTGTCCTGCAGCTTTAACTTTGAACTGCCATCGCCCTTTTTCGGAGCCTTTTCTGGCGGAAGCTGCTGCAGCATAGCCTCGGCTTTGGGAACGATTGTCTGCGTCCACGGAAGGATTGCTTTCTGCTTGAATACATTTTCGTCCCGTTCTATTTGTAACAGTTTTTCGTCAGCTGGGCTGGCGTTCTGTTTCTCGGTCTTTTCCGCATCCGCTTCTTTTTTGGATGCGTTTTCTTTCTTTTTGATTTCCTTCTCGGTATATTTGATAAGCTCTTTTTGCTCTTTGATAGCTCTGGCAATCATCTCCTGCAAAGGCGACATGACCAGATAGAGGTTGTCAAGCGTCTGAACGCTCTTTGACAACGAGTCTGCCGCGCCCTTGGAATCTTTGCTGTAGAGTTTATCAGCCGATTGCTCAATTGCCGACTGCGAGTCTTTGACCCACTGTTCGATTACCGGCTTAACCTGTTCCAGCTGCGCCTGCTGTTCCGGGGTCAAAACGGGCGGCTGCGGCGCCGGCTGTCCCGGCTGAGCCTGAGCTGCAGCGGCTTCCTGACCGGACAACGCCTTGAAAGTTTTGTCCTGAAGCAGTTCTGCTTTCTTTATCGAGTCCGACAACTGTTCAGCAGTCTGGAAGTATTCCTGACGCGTTACAAGAGAATCGTCTTTCAACCCCAGTCGAGAGCTTTTCGCCTTCGCCTTGAGAAGTTCCTCCTCAACCTCGACGGCGTACTGCAGCGCGGTTTTCTTTTCCGCGTCCCTTCTCAAATCGGCGTCTTTCCAGGCGTCTTCCCATTCGCGGCTGACGGTCAGAATTCGTTCCAGCTTCTCTTTCGCATCGGGATAGTCCGGATGAGCGTCCAGGACGGCTCGAAACTGTTCCGCCGCGCGATTGACGTTAGAGCGAATCTTTTTCCGGACGGAATCTTCAACGGCTTTGGGATCAGACCCGGACTCCTGATTGGCGATTTGAGCGTACAGACACCCAAGGTCGTATTTCGCCCGAAGAGCCATCGCGTCGTCTGCCGACCCGGCAACAGCCAGGTACGCGTCTTTTGCTTTCTCGAACTGCCCGGCTTTGTCCAGACATCGCGCCAGATTGTAC
>JAZRTH010000090.1:0-6046 GCA_045651945.1 Thermoguttaceae bacterium | reverse complement strand
CCGAAGAAACCACACGCGCTAGTTTGCAAAGTTCGCGAAGTAAAGATTTGCTTTACGCTTTGCGGCGGAAGCCTCCAAAAATCTCTTTCGCAGAAAAACCCGCCTGTCCTGTTGATTCTCGAACCTCCTCCGCGCCTCCGCATCTCCGCGTGAGATTTGCCCGAGTGTCTCGCAACCCGGCTTGCCTAAACGAAGCTGCGTTCACGCCGGTCGTTCCGTTGCCGCCTTTTAATTACGAACTCTTTTCAGAACTACTCTTTTGTTTTGAATTATTCAATCTGAAAGCAATCCATATTCCCAAGATAATCGCCAATATCAGTCCTGGCAAACCAACAACAAACATTTTATCGTGAAACATCAGATAACGAATTAGTGGATCGTCAAACGGATTTTTGACGCCGCTCGTACTTTTCCACAACTCGAACCAGTATGGAAGCGCATTTTTCCCGAAATTCGGGTTGGCGTTAGCCCCGTGCTCTACCAGAAACTGAACCATTTCCAGATCATATATAATATCGCATACCGTTTCTAACGGCGTTTCTCCACGAGTATTTGCTGCATTGACGTCAATTCCCTGGTTAATAAGCCACAAAACAAGTTCTTTTTTTTGCATTAATGAACTATGCGTTAAGACGTCTGCGCCGTCTGCTTTGAGATTTGAACCATGTTCTATAAACCATTGGATAAGCTCAATTGATTCTTTATCGTTAAGAAACGGACATACGGCAACGCAGCTGATAGGCGTTGTGCCGGCATTATCTTTAGCGTTAACGTCAGCCCCATTTTTAACAAGCCATTGAACCAACTCAGGGATATCTCTTAAAACTGCATTGTGTAAAGGCTTTTCTCCATATTGAAGATCTGAATTAATGTCCAGCCCCTGTTCAATTAACCATTGAACCATTTTTATAGAACGGCTTCTAATAGCATCATTCAGAATTAACGGGGCGGACTGAATGTCCAATCCCTGTTCGACCAGCCATTTTACCAGTTCAAGATTTCCGCTTTGTGCGGCATAATTCAAGACGGTATTGTTGTCATCGTCTTTTGCGTTAATATCCAATCCCTGCTCGACAAGCCATTGAACCAGTTCAAGATTTCCGCTTTGTGCAGCGTAATGCAAGACGGTATTGTTGTCATCGCCTTTTGCGTTAATGTCCAATCCCTGCTCGACAAGCCATTGAACCAATTCCAAATTTCCGCTTTGTGCAGCGTAGTGCAAGACGGTATTGTTGTTATCGCCTTTTGCGTTAATGTCCAATCCCTGCTCGACAAGCCATTGAACCAATTCCACATTTCCACTTTGTGCAGCGTAGTTCAAGACGGTATTGTTGTAATCGTCTTTTGCGTTAATGTCCAATCCCTGCTCTACAAGCCATTGAACCAGTTCCAGATTTCCGCTTTGTGCAGCATAATGCAAGACGGTATTTTTGTCATAGTCTTTTGCGTTAAGGTCCAATCCCTGTTTGACGAGCCATTTTACCAGTTCCAGATTTCCGCTTTGCGCAGCGTATATCAAGACGTTTTTCTTTTCATTGTCCGTTGCGTTGACGTCAGCGCCTTGTTCGACAAGATATTGAACCAGTTCAAGATTACCGCTTAATGCGGCATAGTGCAAAGGCGTAATATCGCATTCGTCTGCCAGATTGACGTCCGCGCCTTTTTTAAGAAGAATTTTAACCCGATCAAGAGAGCCTGTCAGCGCAGCATAATGAAAAATGTTGCGTTTAACGGTTATGTTATTATAATATTTCAGATCAATATCTCCTGTTTTGAACATCTCTTCAAAACGATTGACGACCCTGCTTGAAAAAAATTTTGTTGGAGCATTTGTCAGACGGGAATTAACCATATCATCCTGTCCGTAACATAAGCAGGCGAACAAGGATATTAAGCAAACGAAAAGGCTGACAGTAGATTTTGGGGGAATCATATTCTTTGTGGTTAAAAATACTTCGCGAACTTTGCGAACTTCGCGTGAGGTTTCTTTGGCGGCATGGGACTGCCGCGAGCCGATTTGAATCGTGCATTTTGTTACATCATAAGGCGCCCGAGACAGGCGCCATCCAGGGGGCGTTTTATCCTTACGCAATACAGTATTTTACCCTTCGAACAAAGCGTAACTACGTTCGCTGCGCTCACTCCGTTACCGCCTTCCATTACTTCGCGAACATCCTCCGCGCCTCCGCGTCTCCGCGTGAGATTTTAACGGGGTAATATCAATGATTTTTGTTTGTTCCAACGTTTTGTTCGCCTATCGGCGAATGCGTAATTCCGCTCCCGATGGTCGCTCCATTACCGCCTTCCATTACTTCGCGAACATCCTCCGCACCTCCGCGTCTCCGCGTGAGATTTTTCCGGGGGCTTAAAATTCTTCGGCGGGTTTAGTTCGTCTCGCTATGAGTCCTGCAACGCAGCCGGCTTTGAATCCGGCGTCGATATTGACGACGGCGACGTTGGACGCGCAGGAGTTGAGCATGCCCAGCAGGGCGGAAAGACCGCCGAAGTTCGCTCCGTAGCCGACGCTGGTCGGGACGGCGATAACCGGGACGGAAACGTATCCGCCGACGACGCTCGGCAGCGCCCCTTCCATGCCGGCGATAACAATAACCGCGTCTGCCGACTGGATTCGCGGCAGCTTTTCCATCAGCCGCGCCGGTCCGGCAACGCCGACGTCGTTAATCAGGTCGGCTTCGCACCCAAACCAGACGACGGTTTCTTTCGCCTCTTCCGCAACGGGCAGGTCGCTGGTTCCAGCTGTTACAATCGCGACTTTTCCCGACAGCTCTTTTTGCGCCCCTTTCGGAACGAGCCGAAACGTTCTTCCGACTGGGTTGTACGCGCCGTCCGGGAACCGTTTGAGAAGTTCCACCGCTTTTTCAGCGCTGACTCGCGTTGCGAATGCGTCGACCCCGCGAGCGTTCATTTCCGAAACTATCGCGATTATCTGCTCGGCGGATTTGCTTTCGCCGTAAATTACTTCAGGAAATCCGCAGCGCTGCTGACGCGTCCAGTCAATATTGAATTCTTGGGACATGGGGGAGTAGGGAATAGGGAATAGGGAGTAGGGAGTAGGAAGTTGCGAGTTGCGAGTTGCGAGTTACGAGGTGGCGAGGCGCTTTGCGCCAACTCCTCACTCCTCACTCCTCACTCCTAACTGCCAAACGTTTGAGGGTAATCGGGGATCAACACTTCTCGCTGACGCCCAGGCGTCGGCGTCCATAGCGGTCGGGGCGATAACAGTCGTAACGACGCTGTTGGTCAGCCCGAGTCCGGTTTTGGGATCTATTATATGCGAATATCGAATTGAGTCAATAACTACGAATCGGGCGTTGGCGCCGGACGTCGCAATGCCGCAGTTGGTCAGATACTTGAACTCCTTGACGTCCTTGCCGGTCTCGTCGAGAATCCCGATTTTCCAGCCTTTTATAGAGTTGCGAGTTGCGAGTTGCGAGTTGCGAGAATTAAGCGAAGCGTCCTCACTGCTGCCTACTGCCTCTTGCCTACTGCCTGATTCTGGCGGGGCGTCGCCGACGGCTACGTCTCCCCCGATGTCAACCAGCGCGGAGGGGTATCCCAACTCTTTGAGCAGTTCCAGCGACTTGTCGATAATATACCCTTTGGCAATCCCGCCCAAGTCAAGCCGAACGCCCTTTTTGAGGAATCGGACAGACTTGTTTTTCTCATTCAGTACAACCAGATTGAAGTCCGTCAGCGCCCGGGCTTCTTCGAGTTTGTCGCGTTTAGGGAACTTTTCCTCGCGAATCGCTCTGCGCCAAAGCCGGACGGCATTCGCCACAGTCGGGTCAAACGCGCCGTTGGAAAGACGATGGTATTTCTTCGCAGCAACCAGAACCGTCCATAAATCGTCCGAGACGGGAACTTCCGAGCCGTCTTGAGCGGTCGCGCAGACTTTTCTCAGTTCCGAGTCCGATTCGTAGTCGCTAAAGACCATTTTCAGCCGCTCAATGTTCTCAAAAACGCGTTCCGCGGCGGCGTCCGCCCGCTTTTTCCCGTCTTCTGCGCCAAAATCGACGTAAAAAACCAGGCGAACTGGGATAGACATTTGAATTTTTTTGTATTCCACCCGTTCAGGCGGTTGCAAAGAATCCGCTTTTATGTTATAATAGGGAATGAAAGTTGCGATAACCGTCGCGACAATTGGTATGATTGCTGTGATTTTCATAGTAAAATTGCAGTTGGATAAATGTTTTATTTTAACACGGAGATTGAACTCTAATGACTATTTTAACCAACAATCGGGGATTTTTGCAAGCCCTCCTGCTGGGAATTTTTGCAATTTCTTTCTGCGCGACCGCGTCCGCTCAAGAGTATCGTAAGCTCTGCCCGGAATGGAACCTGCCTCAAGTCGCCACCCCCAATGCCTCCGCTCAGTCGGAAGCCGACATGAAACCTTATACCGAAACGATTCCCGGAACCGGCGTCAAGTTTGACATGGTTCCCATCAAAGGCGGAGAATTCCTCATGGGTTCTTCCGAAGAAGAACAGGAAGCCGAAGGCGGCGATGCCGAACCGAAATACTTCTACGATCCCGCCGCAGAAGGGCCTCAGCACAAAGTTCAGGTCTCCCCCTTCTGGATGGGCAAATACGAAGTAACGTGGGACGAATACCTGTCCTGGTCAACCGGTCAGTCCAAAAAGCTGCGTCAGGCGGCTGGCGAACCGGAAACGGCTAACACTCAAATCGCCGACGCCATTCCTCACCCCACTCCCGCTTATACCGACATGACCTTCGGCATGGGCAAGGAAGGATACCCGGCAATCTGCATTCCGCCGTTCTCCGCCTCTATGTACTGCAAATGGCTTACCGCTGTAACAGGACGTCTGTACCGTCTGCCGACCGAAGCGGAATGGGAATACGCCTGCCGCGCCGGCACGACCGGTCCGTACAGCTTCGACGCTGCCGACATTGACGATTACGCCGTTTACTACGACAACTGCGACGACAAATACGCCAAAGTCGGAACGAAAAAGCCCAACCCGTGGGGTCTGTACGACATGCACGGCAACGTCTGGGAAATGTGCCTTGACAAGTACGAAGTCGACGGCTATCAGAAGCTCATCGACGCCGCGCAAGGCAAGACTCTGGTCAACCCGCTCAACCCGGCAGAAGGCGCAGAATACAAAGTCGTATTCCGCGGCGGTTCCTGGAACGACGACCCGGAACGACTCCGCTCCGCCGCCCGCTGGGCGTCTCACAAAGACTGGAAAATGCAAGACCCGCAGATCCCGCAGTCTATTTGGTACTACACCGACTCGCAGTGGGCTGGCTTCCGCATTGTTCGACCGCTCAAGAAGACGACCGCCGCTGAAGCGAAAGTCTACGAACCGGACTTCGAACATTACGACGCCTACATGAAAGACCGCGGCAAGCGCGAATAGTTTCTTTCGTCATGAGCATTCATGAATGAGGAATGAGGAGTTGACGCAAGCAGCCAGCGACAGCGTTTTATCAGAAATAAACGCTTGCTGGCGAACGGCGATACGCCGCCGACTTGCATCAATTCCTCTTTCCGTTTATTCTTCCATTTTCTTTTTTTCGCTTTCTGTTACTATCAACCATGAAAAAGATACTTATTATTGCAGGGGACTTCGTTGAAGATTACGAATTGATGGTTCCGTTTCAGGCGTTACAGGCTTTTGGATTTGCCGTAGACGTTGTCTGCCCGGACAAAAAGGCTGGAGAGTTAATTAAAACAGCGATCCACGATTTCGAAGGCGATCAAACCTATACGGAAAAGCCGGGACATCGTTTTGCTCTCAATGCGGACTTTGGAACCGTTAATCCGGCGGACTATGCCGGGCTGCTCTTGCCGGGCGGCCGCGCTCCGGAATACCTTCGTCTGAACGAAAAGGTTTTGGAAATCGTCCGCTGGTTTGCCGGTCAGAATCTGCCCATTGCCGCGATATGTCATGCAGCAGCGATTCTTTGCGCCGCAGACGTTATCAAAGGTAAGCGCATTTCCGCTTATCCCGCTTGCGCGCCGGACGTCCGAATAGCTGGAGCGCAGTACGCCGATATTCC
>JAZRTH010000089.1:0-7434 GCA_045651945.1 Thermoguttaceae bacterium | reverse complement strand
GTCTTCCTAAGACCGCTTGGCCTCCGACTTCAACCGGTACAGCGGCGGCGGTTGCTGGCGGATTCACGTCAATCGCCTGTATGCCCAACACAAACCCGCCGGTTGATTCCCGCGCCTCGGTTGAGTTCATTCTCCATCAGGCGCAGCGCGCAGACAACTGCAACGTCTACCCGGTCGCGTGCGTCAGTCAGGGCAGGGCGGGCGAGTCGCTGGCAGAAATGGGTCAACTTTCCGAAGCGGGAGCGGTCGCCTTTTCAGACGACGGCGCGCCGGTCTCCAACGCAGAACTCATGCGCCGGGCGTTTGAATATTCCATCATGTTCGACAAGGCGATTATGAACCATCCGGAAGACAAGTCGCTCACTCACGGCTGCGTCATGCACGAGGGCTTGGTCAGCGTCGAACTGGGATTGGCGGGCATTCCCGCCGCGGCGGAAGAAATCATGATAGCCCGAGACATCACCCTGGCGGAACTCACCGGCGGACGTCTGCACGAACAGCACGTTTCCTCTAAAGGTTCCGTTGACCTCATTCGCCGCGCCAAGGCTCGAGGCGTTCGCGTTACCGCCGAAGTTACCCCGCACCACATCTCCCTGACGGACGAATGTCTGCGAACGTTCGATTCCTGTTACAAAATGAACCCGCCGCTGCGTTCTCAACAAGACGTCGACGCCTGCATCGAAGGACTCAAAGACGGTACGCTGGATATTATCGGCACCGACCACGCCCCGCACGCTCCGGAAAAGAAGATGGTCGAGCTGGATCGCGCCCCGTTTGGAATCGTCGGGCTGGAAACGGCGCTGGGCGTTCTGTGTACAAAGCTCATCGTTCCCGGACATCTGACCTGGTCCCAGCTGATTGAAAAAATGACGATCAACCCCGCTCGTCTGCTCAACCTCAAAAAGGGATCGCTGGAAGTTGGCGCCGACGCCGATATTACGATTATCGACCCCAATATGCAATGGACGGTTGACGCCAGTCAGTTCAAAACCAAGAGCCGCAACACCCCGTACAACGGCTGGACGCTCACCGGTAAAGCCATTTACACGATCGTCGGCGGCAGAATCCGGTTTTCAATTTAAGCTTTTAGCTACTAGCTTCTAGCTTCTAGCTTGGTTATTTTAGCTTCCAGCTTTGACAATTGACGCCGAGAACTACAAATGCACAAGCTAACAGCTAGTAGCTAATAGCTAGTAGCTCTTCAACAACTACTGCCTACTGCCTATTGCCTACTGCCTTACCCCCCATGCACTACCTCCTCCCCATCCTCGGAATCGTCGTATTTTTGTTTATCGCCTGGTTGATGTCAGAGAATCGCAAACATATTGTTTGGCGACCGGTTCTTCTGGGAATGGCGATGGTCTTTGTTTTCGGCTGGGCTTTGCTGGGAACGAAGTTTGGAAACACGGTCAAAGAAGCCGGTGGCAACGGCATTACCGCTTTTATTCAATGCGCGGACGAAGGCGCGAAGGCTATTTTCAACGAAAAACTCATCAGCGGCGCGTCTGAACTGTGCTGCGCCGGGCTGACGTTTTTGCCGTCGTTGATTTTTATCGGGTCGCTGTCCGCGGCGTTGTACTACTTGGGGGTTCTTCAGTTTGTCATTCGGATTTTCGCAGTTCTTGTTACAAAAGTAACGCGCATTTCCGGGGCGGAAGCGTTGATTTCCGTCGCGAACATGTTCCTGGGCATGGTCGAGTCCCCGTTTGCCGTCAAGCCGTACTTGCCGAAGTTTACCCGCTCGCAGCTGTTCTGCATGATGACTTGCGGCATGGCGTCGATTGCCGGCGGGGTTATGGTCGTCTACGGCGGAATGTTACAAAAAGCGGGAACGTCGCCGGGACATTTGATTATCGCGTCCATTTTGTCGGTTTTCTCTGCAATCGTCATTTCCAAGATTATCGTTCCGGAAACAGACCCGGAAACGGCAAACAGCTTTGCTGAAACCAGCCAGAAAGAACAGAACGGTTCAGACGCCAACCTGCTCGACGCCATTTGCCGCGGCGGAGGCGAAGGCATGTCGCTGGCGATTAACGTCATGGCAATGCTCATCGCGTTTAGCGCGCTGCTGGCGTTGTTGAATCTGACGCTTGGCTTGTTCGGCAACGTTGGCGACGCCCCGCTGACCGTTCAGCGCTTTTTCGGCTGGCTGTTCGCGCCCTTCGCGTGGCTCATGGGCGTTCCATGGAGCGAGTGTCACTTTGCCGGACAGCTGCTGGGCGAAAAAACGATTCTCAACGAGTTCATCGCCTATCTTGACATGACCAATCCGGACAACCTCTCGCAGCTTTCAGAACGCTCGCGAATTATCCTGTCATACGCCTTGTGCGGATTCGCCAACTTCGGATCGCTGGCAATCATGATCGGCGGACTCGGCTCGCTCGTCCCCACCCGCCGGGCGGAAATCGCCAAACTGGCGATCCCGTCGCTCGTCAGCGGCACCCTCGCCGCATTCATCACCGCTTGCCTCGCCGCGCTGTTTATCTAAGGATTAACGAAAAAATTTCGGAGTGCGGGAGCAAAGCTCCCGCTTTCGTACTTGACGGCTTGCCGTCAAGCGGCGAGGCGCCGCCCCCAGTCCGCGCTTCCGCGCGAGACGTATTATAATCGCTCCCGCTGGTCGCTTGTGTACTTGACGCTAATAGTTTTCTCTCTCTGTATCAAGCTACGCTTGACGGTTAAAGCGATTCTATTTATTAAAAAAGCGAGAGTTCCGCTAACGCTTCCCTCTCGCACTCCGAAAGGTGTCACGTTACAAAATACGCGCAGTGTTAATATCCAATAAAAAAACGAGAAGTAAAAGATTACATCTCTTACTTCTCGTTTTTCGATTTACGATAAATATCGTTTAGAGAGCTTTGACTCCCTTTTCGATAGCTTCTTTGACGCTGTCAATCGACGGGGCGATTTCTTCGCAGTCAACGGTAACGCAGTTGACGTTTTCAGCCGTGAACGCGGCGTCGAGGTCAACGCTGTCCATGTATCCGCTGTCCTGGACGAACTGAGAAACAGCTCCGAGCAGTTCCATCGCCGCGGCGTTATCGCCCTTGGTGGGGATTGTAACAGTAACAGCCAGACGGTTGTCTTTCGTTCCGCGAATAATCGGGAGCTTAGCGTCGAAGAGCTGGCTGCGGTTCTGATAGTGAGTGTGCAGCAGTTCGTGAGCCTTGTGAGAACCAGCGTGTCCGCCGAGGTGTTCTTCGTAGCACTTGTCGACCATGTAGTTCTCTTGCGACTTCTTAAGCTGGGAGGTAGCGTCGATCGTGTACAGACCGTCCTGACGCTGCTTGCGAATCGCGTTGTTAGCTCCGTAGGGCTGACCGCCGCCGGAAATGCATCCGCCCGGGCAAGCCATAACTTCGATGAAGTCGAAGTAGGATTCGCCAGACTTGAGTTCGTTGAGCAGTTTCTTCGCAGCCGCCAAGCCGTAAACGACGGCAACCTTGACTTCGTTGCCAGCAACGATGAGCGTAGCGGTCTTGCGGTTGTCCATACCGCGAACCATCGTGAAGTTGACGTCTTTAAGGGTTTCGCCGGTAATCTTTTCGACCGCGAAACGAAGAGCGGCTTCCATAACGCCTCCGGACGCGCCGAAGATGACGCCGCCGCCGGTCGCCAGACCCCAAGGCATGTCGAACGCCTGAGGAGCGAGCGTGTTGATGTCGATGCCCATCGAATGGATCATACGGCCAACTTCTGCGGTGGTAATAACAACGTCAACGTCCGGTTTGCCGTCGGTTGCGAGTTTCGGAAGCTGGCATTCAAACTTCTTCGCTGTGCAGGGCATGATGGAAACGACGTAGAGGTCTTCGCGTTTGCAGCCGAGCTGTTGCGGAAGGATGTCCTGAGCGATAGCTCCAAACATGCCTTGCGGAGAACGGCAGGTGGAAACGTTGGGCAGGAATTCCGGGAAGTAGCTTTCAGCAAACTTGACCCACGCCGGGCAGCAGGACGTAAACAGAGGCAGCTTTTCCTTCTTCGTGAATCGATCGATGAATTCGGTCGCTTCTTCGAAGATGGTCATGTCGGCGGTGAAGTTGGTGTCGTAAACGTACTTGAAGCCCATGAGCTTCAAAGCGGCAACGAGTTTGCCGGCAACGTTTTCGCCAACCGGGCAGCCGAACATTTCGCCCAAGCCAACTCGGACGGACGGCGCGATCTGAACGACAACCGTTTTGCTGGGGTCGTACAGAGCTTTCCAAACCTTGTCCGTGTCGTCACGCGGGGTTAAGGCGCCAGTCGGGCAGACGGCGGCGCACTGACCGCAGTTGACGCATTCGACTTTGCCCAGATCGTTGTTGAACGCCGGGGCAACCAGAGCGTTGCTGCCGCGGTTTGTGAAGTTGATAGCTCCAATGCCCTGAATTTCCGAGCAGACGCGGACGCAGTCGCCGCAAAGGATGCACTTGTTGGGGTTGCGATCCAAAGACGGAGAGGACTTGTCAATCGGATGTTCGTGACGCGGAGCCTTGTAACGGACTTCGTGAACGCCCAAACGGCGCGCAATGTTCTGCAGAGAGCAGGTGGCGCTTTTCGGGCACATGGTGCATTCGCGGTCATGGTTAGCCAACAACAGTTCGATGTTGATCTTACGCATGGCGCGAAGCTCTTTTGTATCGGTGTGAATAACCATCCCTTCAGCCGGGGCGGTGGAACAGGCGGCCATAATGCCGCGGCCTTCAACCAGAACCAGACACAAACGGCAAGCGCCGTAAATGCTCAGCTCGCTGTGATAGCAGAACGTCGGAAGGTCGATACCCGCTTTACGAATGACTTCAAGCAGGTTGCGTTCGTCGGTGAACTCGACTTCCAGACCGTTTACAGTTAATTTTTTCGTATCAGTCATAGTATTTAAATGTATTTGGTCAATTGTTACGGGAAATCATGAGCTGCAAGCGTTACTCGCAACTCGTCACTTGCAACCTGCTTAGATTCCTTCGACAGCGCCGAACTTGCAGGCTTCTTTGCATGCTCCGCACTTGATGCACTTTTCAGGATCAATGGTATGCGGTTGTTTAACAGTACCGGAAATGGCGCCGACGGGGCACTTGCGAGCGCAGGCGGTGCAGCCCTTGCATTTTTCCGGGTTGATGGTCGGACGAGCCAACGCTTTGCATTCGCCGGTGGGGCAAATCTTCTTGAAGACGTGAGCTTCGTATTCTTCGCGGAAGTACTTCAAGGTGGACAGAACCGGGTTCGGAGCCGTCTTGCCGAGGTTGCACAGCGAACCGAGCTTGACTGCGTTGGCGAGTTCTTCCAGCTGTTCGAGCGTTTCAGCGGTGCCGCGGCCTTCGATGATGTCGTCCAGAAGAGCGAGCATCTGTTTGGTGCCTTCACGGCAGGGAACGCACTTGCCGCAGGATTCGTTCTGCGTGAACTGCATGAAGAAGCGAGCGACTTTAACCATACAGGTCTGCTTGTTCATAACAACCAAACCTCCGGATCCAACGATAGCGCCGACTTCCTGGAGGTGCTGATAATCCAGAGGCATGTCGAGCATGTCGGGAGTAAGGCATCCGCCGGAAGGTCCGCCGATCTGAACGGATTTGAAATCGTCCTGCGTAACGTTGCCAGCGTTGTCGATAACGCCGCCACCGATGCCGTAAACGATTTCGCGAAGGGTCATGCCGAACGGAACTTCAATCAAGCCGGTGTTGGCAACGTGACCAGTCAAAGCGAACGTCTTGGTTCCTCTGGCGGTTTCCGGACCAACGGCAGCGAACTTTTCAGCGCCTTCACGAAGAACGTACGGAACCATGCTCAGCGTTTCAACGTTGTTGATAACGGTCGGTTTTCCGTACAGACCTTTGACAGCCGGGAATGGCGGCTTGGGCATGGGCATGCCGCGTTTGCCTTCAACAGAGGCGATAAGAGCAGTTTCTTCGCCGCAGACGAAAGCGCCAGCGCCTTCCATAATGCGGATTCGGAATGAGAAGTCCGTTCCGAAAAGATTGTCGCCCAACAAGCCGTAGGATTCAGCCTGAGCGATAGCTTGTCTCATTCGTTTGACCGCCAGCGGGTATTCAGCGCGGACGTAAACAACGCCTTCGTCAGCGCCAATGGCTCGACCGGCAATCATCATGCCTTCGAGAACGGAGTGGGGGTCGCCTTCCATAACGGAACGATCCATAAAGGCTCCGGGGTCGCCTTCGTCGCCGTTGCAAATGATGTAACGTTTCGGATCTTTGTTGGCGGAATTGAGCGTGAAGAGCCATTTACGACCGGTGGGGAATCCTCCGCCGCCGCGTCCTTTAAGACCGGAATCGAGAACTGTCTGGCAAATCTGTTCGGGCGTCATTTCCGTAACAGCTTTGCGCGCTCCGACGTAACCGCCGCGAGCGATGTATTCTTCAATATTGTCCGGTTCAATGAGGTAGTTGCGTAACGCAACGCGCTGCTGATGAGCGAAGAACGGGATGTCTTTTTCGAACTTGCTGCGTTCCTGGGTAGCCGGGTTTTTGTAAAGCATGCGTTCGATGACTTCGCCCTTGAGAACCGTCTTTTCGACGATTTCCGGAACGTCTTCCGCCTTGACGTGGCAGTAGAAGAATCCTTCCGGTTCAAAACGCACCAAAGGTCCTTCCTGGCACAGACCCTGGCAGCCGGACTTGGATACGTAAGTTAAAGGATTGTTGGCGTCAGCCAGAGATTCGGCGCACTGTGAGGAAAGGTCAACAGTAACGTTTACGCCTTGTTTTTTCAGCTCTTCAACCAGAGCGTCGCGAACCTTTAAGGATCCGTTGGCGATACAGCCAGTTTCACCGCAAATAATGATTCGCCGTTTCAATGCCGCTGCGCGTTTATTAAACTGTTCGGCAATCTGTTCCAGATTTGGCATGATATTTTATATTGGGTTAAATGTTAAGGACTTGTTTGAAAGACGCATGGAAAACCGAAACTTCGGGGGAAATCGACAGGATTGTCCCGCCGCTGGATTCCTGCTACGCTGCCGACTCCTCAGCGCGAATTTTGTCTACCAGTTCCGCCGCCAGTTCAGGCGTTGCCTGACCGTAAACGACGTCGTCTACAACCATTACCGGCGCCAAACCGCATGCTCCAAGGCAATAAACGATGTCGACAGTAAACATCAGGTCAGACGAGGTGCGATTGTCATCGCTCAGACCGAGTTTTTCATACAGCTTTTCGCAAATGCCGGTCGACTTTTTGACGTGGCACGCGGTGCCGTCGCAAATGCGGATGATGTGCTTGCCTTTCGGGTTGAGCGTAAAGTGAGCGTAAAACGTCGCTACGCCATAGACATGAGCGACTGGCAAATCCAACGACGTTGCTACGTAAGTGATTGCGTCCTTCGGAAGGTACTTGAAGACTTCCTGTACCTGCTGAAGAATCGGAATCAAACGAGACTGGTCGTAGTTGTTCCGTTCCAGAATTTCGTTGACTGCCGCAAGTCGCTGGACCTCCTCGCGAGTCTTT
>JAZRTH010000088.1:0-5253 GCA_045651945.1 Thermoguttaceae bacterium | reverse complement strand
TCGGCGGCGGCGTGAGCAGGTTGGAACCGTATCGTTTCCGCAACTCGGCAACCTGATCAGTTGTCAATCCGGTTTGTAAATCTATCGTAATATCGCCAATTTGAACTTTTTCAGCTTTCATATTTTAGTTAACAGTGGTAAGTAGTAAGTGGTTAGTGGTAAGTGATTAGTAGTGCATAGTATATAATGAGAGGAGCGCTTTGCGTCCTATGCACTAAGTACTATGCACTAAGTACTAACCACTTTCAATTATACACGAAAGGAAATTTTTGAAAAGGGAGCCGAAAATTTTGCGAATCCCTCTATACGTAAACGAAAAAAAGAGTAAAATACAACATCAGGCATTAGGCAAGAGGCAGTAGGCAGTAGAAAATGACTTCTCGCAACTCGCCACTCGTAACTCGCCTTCCGTGGGTTAAAACCCACTGCTACTGATATTGAACCGCTAAAGCGGTTCTAGCGGAAGCGCAAGCGCTTCACACAATTCCCTCGCAACTCGCCACTCGTAACTCGCAACTACTAACCAGGAGGTATTCAATGTCAACGCTCATTGTAGCGATTGCTGCGTTTTTCGGCTATATCGTCGCGTACAACCTGTACGGAAAATGGCTTGCCAAAAAGATTTATTGTCTGGACGACAATCGGGCGACTCCCGCCCATACGCTTCAGGACGACGTCGACTACGCGCCGACGCGCTCGTTCGTTTTGATTGGGCACCATTTCGCCGCTATCGCCGGAACCGGTCCGATTGTCGGTCCTGCCATCGCGGTATTCTGGGGCTGGCTGCCTGCGCTGCTCTGGGTCGTCTTCGGCTCGATTTTCATCGGCGCGGTTCACGACTTCTCCACGCTTGTCATTTCCATGCGAAACGACGGCAAGAGCGTCGCCGACATTGCAAAGTCGCTCGTTTCCACCCGCGTTAGAATCCTGTTTTTGCTGTTGCTCTGCTTTACTCTGACGCTGGTAGTCGCCGTGTTCTGCACGATTACCGCCGGCGTGTTCATCAACAACCCTCAGTCCGTCATCTGCGTCTGGGGAAGTCTCCCGCTGGCGATGATTATCGGGTACATCAACTACAAGCTCAAAGGCAACATCGTCATTCCCGCCTTGATCGGAGTCGTTATTCTTTACTTCCTGATTTGGCTGGGAATCAAATACCCCGTCAGCCTTCCGGAAAGCTGGGGCGACCCGCAAAAGATCTGGACGTACTTCCTGCTGGCGTACTGTTTCTTCGCGTCGACGCTGCCCGTCTGGCTGCTGCTTCAGCCGCGCGATTTCATCAACTCTTGCCAGCTTTACGTTGCGCTGGCGGCCCTGTTAATCGGGATGGTCGTCATTTCCTTTATGGGCAAAACTGACCTCATTCAAGCGGCGCCCGCCGTTGTCAGCGTTGAATCCCTGGCGGCAGACGGCATCACCGCAGACGACCCGATTATCAAAACTGCTCAGCCGATTCTGCCGTGGCTGTTTATTACAATCGCCTGCGGAGCCATTAGCGGATTCCACGCCATGGTTGCCAGCGGCACGACGTCCAAACAAATTAATAAGGAAACCGACGCTCTGCCTATCGGATACGGCAGCATGCTCATGGAAGGCGTTTTGGCAATTATCGTAATTCTTGCCTGCACTGCCGCCATCGCCGTTATTGAAAAAGAAGACGCCAAACCCGCGCCTGCCACTATCGCCGCAGAAAACGTAAATAAAGCGCTTGCCACAGAAAACGCCGCTTCAGAACAGGCTCCAGCGGATTCGCAAGCTAAAGCCTTGCGCGCTCATTGGCTTAAGAACTATAACGTCTCTCTGACCGAGATTCAAAACAAGGCGGTTCCGCGATTCATCGAAGGCGGCGGACGATTCCTCGAAACTATCGGCATTCCGTTTGCCTACGCCATGGCAATGATGGGCGTTCTGGTCGCCAGCTTTGCCGCCACAACGCTCGACTGCGCCACACGACTTCAGCGATACCTCATTCAGGAACTCGGCGTGAAAAACATGTATTTCGCGACGTGCATCGTCGTCTTCTTCGGCGCTGCCTTGGCGTGTATGCCCTCGCCAACAGGGCAGGGCGCAATCGGCATGATGCTCTGGCCGGTCTTCGGCGCGACGAACCAGATTCTCGCCTCGCTGACGCTGTCGATTGTCATGATTTTCGTCAAACGAAGCGGCAAACCCTGCTATTTCCTCGTTATTCCACTAATTATTATGGTCATTCTCCCCATGTGGGCAATGATTCTCAATATGGTTAACTGGATTAGCACGCCGGGAACGTCTGTCTGCGGTCCGATTACCAACAACCATGTGCTTTTCGCAATGGGATTGGCAATCGTCTGCATTCAGATCTGGATTTTGGTTGAGTGCATGTACACGCTGGCGCACACCGTCCCGCAGCACGTTTTGGACGCCAAAGAACCAGACGCCCCGAATGCGTAAACCGTCTCGACAGGGCGCAGGCATTTTGAATTTTCAGACGAGATAATTGTCCGAAAAAATGAAAATTCACTCAAGATGCCGCGCCCAATAGCCGAAAATATAATCATATAAAGGATTTCGCTGGAAATTGAGCAAAAAACGCCAGCCCCCCCTTTGACAAATGCGGGAAATTTGGTAAATTAAACGCATTAAATCCGATTAGGTTCCGTAGCCAAATGGCTAAGGCAACGGATTGCAAATCCGTGATTTAGCGGTTCGACTCCGCTCGGAACCTCTCTCAAGCCCTTGTTTCCAAGGGCTTTTTTATTTCGAAATGCTTTTTCTAAAAAGAGCGCCAATGCGTTAGCTGGCAAGGAATTTTTTCCTCTTTACAGTTCCGTGCAGAGGTTGATGAACGCTTCGCGGATGATGGATTTCTGTTCCGGCGAGCAGATAAACGCACGGCGGTTTCCATCGGGCGTTTCTGTAAAGCGGAATCGGCCGTCGTTCATAACCGTGATCTTCCCGCGGGGCGAAAGTGTGAAATAGTTTCTCCACGATTCCGGTCTGCCGGAGAAGAGAATGCAGGTCAAGTCCCACGTCGGTCGTGTCTTTCCGTCCACGCCGCCGCGATGGATGCGGTAGGATTCCCGAAGAATGGAGTCTTTTGTCCGCAAGTCTGCATTGAAAGCGTCGCCGGGGAAGAGGATGTCAATGCCAACTTCATAGCCGCTGACTACGATTTCGCCGGGCCATTCCTGAAAGACCTTTGCAGCGGAGGGGATGTCGAGAATAACATTGTATTCCCGATAGTTTTCGTATTTCTTTGTATTGAACGCGAACGCGCCAGCCATCGCGCAAACCAGACGGACTTTCTTTTCTGCCAGTTCCATGCCGGTCAGCGGGGAGATGTCGTCGGCAGGCGTTTCCATCAGCCGCGCCAGGTTGGTCGACATTCCGACTTGAGCAATAACAATAGAATTGTCTTCCGCCGCGGCGAGAAGTTTTCTCAGCAAAACGACCGAGTCTTCCGGCTCCCAGTCCGCAGGAACGGGGAACTTGGCAGAGCCGTCCTCATTTTTCATCTCAATTACGCCCTTCGCATACCGACCGTCGTCGGGTCTCGAGCCGTTTTTGACAAGTCCAATCGGGACGTCCGGGTGTCCGTACTGAATATTGAACGCCTTGCAGTATTTGGCGGCGTTGATATTGCTCTTGGTAATCGTCAAGCCGATAAATTCAATCTGCCCGCGCTTGACCATGTTGTGAATAATCGCCAGCGCGAGGGCGTCGTCGATGACTCCGCCAATGTCGGTGTCGTAAATCAGCTTGACCGGTTTGTCGGCGGAATCGCGAACGGGAATGAGGTCTTCCGCCTTCACGTAAGGCAGAATCGCCATGACGGCAACGAATGTTACAAATAATCGTTTCATACAAACTCCTTTCTAAATAGTTGCGAGATAATTTGAACGCTGCAAATTATTGTTTTATTATAGCGATAAAAACGAATAAGTACAAGAGGACGCATAAATTATTTTCGGTTGAGGGCGTACACAAATCTTACCGCCGATTGCACATTGATGAGCCGGCGCTCGGCAGTCTCTGCCGGCGGCGAGGCGCCGAAGAAAAACCTCACGCGGAGCCGCGGAGGCGCGGAGGATGTTCGCGAAGTTATCAATTGGTGAACGCTTGCGGCGGAAGCCTCCAAAAATCTTTTTCGCAGAAGAACCCCTCCGACCTGCTGGATCGCGGCTGTATCAGCCGCCGAAGAAATCTCACGCGGAGACGCAGAGAAAGTTCGCGAAGTTTTAAA
Organism: Thermoguttaceae bacterium; assembly: GCA_045651945.1. GTDB lineage: Bacteria > Planctomycetota > Planctomycetia > Pirellulales > Thermoguttaceae > RUG11551. The sequence goes on along the minus strand of JAZRTH010000088.1, from coordinate 1,031 downwards.
AATTTCTTTGCGATCTATGCGTTCTTTGCGGCTTAACACCTGACAAACAAGAAAGCGGGAGTTCCCTCCCGCTTTAGCATTTTTCTATTACGATTGAGTAACTACGTTCGCTTTGCTCACGCCCACGGGTTTACACCCGTGGCTCGCCTATTATTTTCGTTTACGCAGGAATAATACGACAACGCCAAGCGCCAGCAGCGCCCACGTCGACGGTTCAGGTACGCCAGAGCCGGGTTCAGGAGCGGCTTTAAGACCGACCAGATACAAGCTGCCGTCTATGCCGGTCAATTTGAACAGGTCCGAATAGTCCGGCGTCGACGCCAACCAGTTTGCGTAATTATCATCTCCGTCAGCAAATCCGCCGCCGGAAACCAGCAGGTATTTATTACCCTCTGTCGCCCAGGAATCCGCGTCGTTATTGGCAAAGTCCAGCAGAATCACGCCGTCGTCAGCCGTAAAAGTACCTCCGTTTTCCATAACAAACAGGTCGTGATTTACGTCTGCCCCGTCGGCATACTCGCCGAACTCAAACAACGCAACGCCATTTGAATCTGCGGTTGCGTCTGCAAAGGTGATATTGCCAGTAATGTCGGCTGTTCCAACGGAATTGCCGGGCGAGAAAACCGAGCCGTTAAAAACTTCAATATTGCCAGCAAAGTACCCCTTGAAATCCAACTCGCCGGAAGAAACCGTCAAGCTGTCAGCAGTAACTTTATTGTTAGCGCCGGTATAAAGTTTCAAAGCAACTTCATTTACGGTATTAACGGTGATTTTCTGAGCGGTAATCGACCCGATAAACGTTGACTCATCGTCGTTACTAAGCGTCAAATTGCCGGTTACAGTCAGCGTTGCGGGATTGCTTTCACTTCCGCCGGAAAGATTATAAAGAGTTGAACCGCCAGGCAGCTCCAAAGTTCCAGTTTCAACCGTAGTCGAACCTGTATATAGGGGACTCTGAGTCAGCTTCAGCGTTCCTCCGCCCGTGATGGTCAAGGCGCTGGCTTTGGTTTCTGTAATCGCCGCTTTTTGAG
>JAZRTH010000087.1:0-8569 GCA_045651945.1 Thermoguttaceae bacterium | reverse complement strand
CCATTACCGCCTTCCATTTCCCTACAGCCTCTTTCCCCGTCCCCCTTGAGAAAACAGGCAAATCTGATATAATATTAGACAATTTAAAAACAAAAATAATGGATAAATATATATTGAGCTTGCGTAGGTTCTTTCCATTATTCTTTGACAATTTATCATAAGTTTATATTAGTACGGAGTTTATAGCGGTGGATGGCAATTCCCCTCATCCGATTAGTGGAGCGGATATCATAGTTGAACAGTTGGTCAGGCATGGCGTTGACGTCGTCTTTGCGTATCCTGGCGGCTCGGTTATTCCTCTTCATCAGGCGTACACCCGTTATCGGGACAAGCTGCGAATCGTTCTGCCTCGGCACGAGCAGGGCGGGGCGTATGCAGCTCAAGGATACGCCCGTTCTACGGGGAAGGTTGGAGTTGTTTCCGCAACCTCTGGACCGGGCGCGGCTAACCTTTTAACGGCAATTGCCGACGCCAAACTGGACAGCGTTCCGATGGTCGTTATTACCGGTCAGGTTACCGTTCCTGCCATTGGAACGGACGCGTTTCAGGAAATGCCAACGACCGAAGTGTTTCGATCTATTACCAAGCATCATTATTTGGTAAAGGACGTCAACGACTTGGCGGGGGTTATGAACGCTGCGTTCTATATTGCCAACACCGGTCGAAAAGGCCCGGTTTTGGTTGACATTCCCAAAGACGTTCAGCTGGCGTCCTGCGTTCCAGATTACAACGCTCCGTTTTATCTGCCCGGATACAACGCGACGGCTCCCGAAGCGGACAGCATTCAAATCGACACGATTATCGAAGCGATTCGCCTGGCGAAAAAGCCGGTGATCATGGCGGGCGGCGGCGTGATTTCCTCTGACAGCTCTCCGGAACTGAAACAGCTTGTCGAACGTCTCCGCATTCCTGTAACGACGACTTTGATGGGCTTGGGCGCGTATCCCGGCGGCGCTCCGCTGTCGCTGGACATGATTGGCATGCACGGCAGCGTTTACGCTAATATTGCGGTCAACGAGTGCGATTTGCTCCTCGTGTTTGGGTGCAGATTCTCTGACCGCGTTACAGGCAAGGTTTCCGAATTCGCCAAACACGCCAGAATCATTCACGTGGACGTCGATCGGTCAGAACTCAACAAGGTTGTTCGCGCCAGCATGTGCATTGAAGGCGATGTAAAACAGGTAATGAATCAGATTCTCAAGCGCCTGGATTACATGAGCGAACCGGAAGTTGCAGAGCTTATCGGGGACAGAACGCCGTGGCTGAACCGAATCAACGCGCTGAAAAAAGCTGATCCGTTCGACTACGACCATTCCAGCAAATACATTTTGCCTCAGGAAGCCATTTACGAGCTGTGGCGGCAAACAGAAGAACGCAAGCTCAAGCCGATTGTTACAACCGGCGTTGGTCAGCATCAGATGTGGGCGGCGCAGTTTTTCAAGTGCGAATATCCGCGTCAGTTCCTCACCTCGGGCGGTTCCGGGACGATGGGACTCGGCATTCCCGCCGCGATGGGCGCTAAAGTCGCCAATCCGGACAAAACCGTTTTGTGCATTGACGGCGACGGCTCTTCGCTGATGAACATTCAGGAACTGGCAACCTGCTTCTGCGAAAAGATTCCGATCAAACTCATGATCCTCAACAACCAGCACCTGGGCATGGTCGTTCAGTGGGAAGATCGCTTTTTCAAGGGCAATCGCGCCCATACGTACCTTGGTCCAATCGAGAACCCGGAAGCCCTCGGCCGCGGCGTTGGAATCGGACCGGAACATCGCTATCCGGATTTTGTTACAATCGCCAAAGGGTTCAGCTGGGACGGCGCTCACGTCATGGACAAAAAAGACCTCGCGCCGGCAATTAAAAAGATGCTCGACGCCAAAGGTCCGTTTTTGCTCGACGTTGCCGTTCCGTATCAGGAACACGTATTGCCGATGATTCCTGCCGGTAAGACGGTAAAAGACCTTATCAGAAGGTAATATTGAAAGAATCAAAAACAAACAACGGGAGCAGCTTCTGTTACAGACTGTTCCCGTTGCGTTTTCTTGACTATTGATCGTTCTCTTGCGAACGCAGGTTGTTGAGCTGCTTGTCGATTATCGGCATGACAATCTTTTTATAAATCTGCGCCATGAGTGGGTTCTGCTTCATCTGCTTGAAAACCGGATAAAGTCTTTCTCCTTCTTCCTTTGGCAGTTCCATGGTCATCGTTCTGCCTTGAGCGTCTATGAGAACGGCTTTGTATTTGATTTCGCCCGTCGACTTCGACCGGATTTTTTTGACGTCGTAGAACTGCGCTGTTTCCGTGTCAAAATTGGCTCCGGAAACGGTTTCTTCGGTTTGCATGGGCGCGTCTTTAACCGGTTCTGTAACGCGCTCTTCCGTGCCTGCCCAGGAATGGAACTGGTCGGCAATCTGGTCAATGGATTCCTCTGACGAGACTTTTTTCAGACGCTCTCCCTGTTCTTCCAAAGCGGTGAGATTCTCTTCGTCCGTTCGAGCTGCCGCCGCCTGCGTCTGTTCTTCCAAAACCCGATTGACGGTGTCTTTGGCTTTTTCTCCCGGCAGGGGAACGACTTCCGGTTCTGAAGGCGGTTCAGGTTCCGGCGCAGACTGCGTTGCCGGCGCAGGCGTTGCGGACGACTTGTCAGACTTGAACGAGATGTAACACAATCCCAACGCTATAATAATCAAACCGTTGACGATAAGAGAGATTATAATCGCCCTGCGAGTCCAGTTTATCTTGACAGGTTGAGCGGCGTTTGGCGACAGATTGGGGTCGTTTGTATCCATGGGGGTCAGGCAGTAGGGAGTAGGCAATAGGCAATAGGGAGTAGGCAATAGGGAGTAGTTATTGAAAAGCTACTAGCTATTAGCTGCTAGCCATTAGCTTGGGTATTGGCGCTTCTCGGCGTTAATTGTTAAAGTTTGAATCAAAAATTACTAAGCTAGAAGCTAGGAGCTAGAAGCTAAAAGCTGATTCGCCGCCCGCTATTCCAGCTGAATTCCTATACGCATATTCTGCTCAATTGGTTTACCTCGCCCCAAAACAACGCCGTTCGATTCGAGAGTTATCGTTGGCTGAATGTCTTCAAACTCAATGACGCTTCCAGGTTTCCAGTTTAGAATTTCAGCAACGGAACAGCTTCGGCGCGAAATTACAGCATCTAATGAAACCGGCATTTTCAACGCAGCGTGCGATGGCTGCGGACGAACTTGATGAGCTGCGGGGTAATCAATATGCGCTGGATGAACGGTATAGCGTTTATCTCTGTCTTCAAAAGACAACTCGGACGATTCTTCTGGAACCTCTTCTAACGCATCGTCTTCATCGTCTTCCGGAACAGTTTCTTCTAAGTTGCCGTCCTCAGCGACGACGTCTTTGCTCTTTTCTTCTTCCGTGTGCGCTTCTTCGGGTTGAGCGTCTTCTGAATCGCAGACTTCGGGAATAATATCTTCAGGAATAGCGTCGCCCTGAACAATAAGGACGTCGTTTTCAGCGTCAACAGTACAGCTTGGAGTGATCAATGAGGACTGAACAGTTGACGCCAGCTCTTGATCGATTATTGTCTCGTTTTGTAAACAGTCGACGGAACTGCTATTGGGTATAACGTCGTCAGAGGGCAGCGGCGCCGGACAGCTTTGCTCCTCGTTATTCTCTTCCTGATTTTCGATTATATCCTTGAGATTGGTTCTTTGCCAATCAGAGTTCTCCTCAACGGATGCCGATTTCAACGCCAGCAACCGACCCAAGTCAGCCTTATGACGCTCCGATTTATTGATGATTTCCGAGGACTCGTCCAGAAGTTCGGCGGTTTCTTCTGTCGGCTGATCAGAATCCGGGATCGGATTGAGGATGTCGGAGCTGACAGTAAAGTTCGCCAGAATCTCGTCGGAAAACAGCTTGGATTTCTTGCTTTTCGATTCCGGGTTCGGAGTTCGTTTGGCGAACGCTCTGTCAGGGTGAGGAACGCTTCCGATAAACCAGATAAGCGATTCCTGACCGCCAATATCAAGTTTGACGGGCAGAATCTGAGCTGAATTATCCACGCCCGCTCGACGAGCCATGCTGGAAAAGACCTTAGCTTTGCCAATTCGTTTGCCAACGTATTCCGGCGCGTCAGGTTGAAGTTCCCGCTGTAGTTGATTTGCCATGACAGGCAGCGGCTGAGTTGGATCGTTCAACGTTGCTCCATATCCAGAGGGAAGAAGAATCCCGTCGTCTGAAATAAAGAGCAAATACCCCCCTTGTTGAGCCATAATTGCGACTGCAATTCCTTCTCCATTAAGACGTTCTGGAATTTCCAGCTTGTTCCATGAATAGGGTTCAAGACATTCAGCCGAATCAATTTGAATTCCCAACCCTCGCTGCATAATACCTCCCAACGCCGTTTGCGCCTGCATAACGGCTGTATACATCGATAACTCGATTTTGGATGGCGATATGCTCATAATTTGTAAGATAGAGAAATTTTACCGGTTAAGAAGGGAGGGCTGGATTGGCGTGAAGGTGTAACGCCAAATATGTGGGGCGTATCTCTCGCTTCTTTCTAGGTATCGACATATCAGAAAATAAACTTCATGGGGAGGGCTTGCAATATTTTAAATAAAGTATATATTATAAAAATCATGGAAAAGAGATAAGGTTTCGCGAGCGATAAACGTTATCTTAAATCTACTATTGATTTTACGGGGCATAGCGCAGCCTGGCTAGCGCATCTGCTTTGGGAGCAGAGGGTCGCAGGTTCGAATCCTGTTGCCCCGAGTTGAGGCGATTCTGTACAGAGTCGCTTTTTTTCTTTCTTGTTTGCCCCTCTTGCAATCGGTTTAAATTGGCGCTATAATATATATTATTAAAATAGGCGGACGGAATCGCCTGTTTTTGAACGGATTCTGGAGAGTTTCATGGCGAATATTCATATAGCCCCGGACACGCATCGGAAATTGCAGATGCTGGCGGACGACGCGAAGTATGATCTGGCGTGCGCGTGCGCGTCAAACAAGACGGATCATAGGCGTCGGTCGGTCGACGGGTCGTGGATTTATCCAACGACAATGGCTGACGGACGCAGAACGTATCTGTTCCGGACGCTTTTGTCGAGCCATTGCGCCAACGACTGCAAATACTGCCCGCTGCGGCGGGATCAGGATCCGGTTCGAACGACGCTCACGCCGTGGGAAACCGCCAGAACGTTTATGGACTATTGGCGCGCGGGCAAAGTCGGCGGACTGTTTTTGTCGTCCGGGCTGTTCAAGTCGCCAGACGGTACGATGGAGCAGCTGCTTGATACGGTGCATATCGTTCGGCGAATGGGCTTTCGAGGATACGTCCATTTGAAGATCATGCCGGGGGCGTCCGAGGCGGCGATTGCTGACGCGATTAGCGTTTCCTCGGCGGTTTCGCTCAATATAGAAGCCCCCGGCGAAAAGCGGTTTTGTCAGCTCAGTCAGTCCAAGAACTATATGCGCGACGTCATCAATCCGATGAAGACCATTTCCAACATGATTAAGGAACTGTCGCCTCATCGATGCGTCAAGCAGACGACTCAGTTTATCGTCGGCGCGGCGGACGAGACGGACAGAGAGATTGTCAAGTACATGGCGGCTGGGTACGAACGGCTCAACCTTCATCGGATTTATTTCAGCGCCTGGCAGCCGGGAGAAATTCCTCTGCTGGATTTGGACGCCATGGAAGCGGCGCGGAGCAGGGCGGTGCGAGAGCATCGGTTGTATCAGGTCGATTTCCTGCTTCGGAAATACGGTTTTACGGCAGACGACATCGCCTTTGACAACCTGTCCAACCTCGACGCCAACGTCGACCCGAAAACCCTGTGGGCGAACCTCCATCCGGAGTTTTTCCCGCTCAATATAAACAAGGCGTCAAAAGTTGACCTGTTAAAAATTCCCGGGCTTGGCCCGACAACGGTAGCGAGAATTTTAGACGTCAGAAAGTCTGGCGGCAGAGTAACGTCGCTGGATCAGGTTGGCAAGCTGACCAAGACGCTGCAAAAGGCGGAGAATTACGTTCGATTTGACTAAACTTGTTATAAAGCCTGCGCCTTTCGCAGACCGTTACATATATTCATGAACCCTTTGTTTGATTATTCCGTATTCACAATCGAAAACCCCGGTTTTGAAATCCTCTACGAGGACGGGCCGGTGTTTGTGATTAACAAACCGGCGGGGGTTCAGGTTCAGGCTCCCATTGGAATCGACAATCTGGTAAGCCGCGTCAAACATTTTTTTGAACTCCGCGACGGGAAAGGACCGAATCAGTATTTGGGCGTTCCTCATCGGTTGGACAGACCCACGTCCGGCGCGTTGATGTTTGCGCGTCACGTTCGCGCGGCGCAGCGGCTGTCCCATCAGTTTGAAGGGCGAATGATAAACAAGAAATACTGGGCGATTATCGAAGGGGAAATAGCCGAATCGTCCGGTCAGTGGGAAGATTTTATCCGAAAGATTCCCGAAACCCCAGTCGGAGAAGTTTGTTCTCCGGATAAAAAAGACGCTCGCTGGGCGCTGCTCAATTATACGAATATGGGAAGCGTTGAGATTCAAACTCCCCAGGGCGTTGTTAAGGGAACAAAACTCGAGATCGAGCTGGAAACAGGGCGGTTTCATCAGATAAGAATTCAGGCGTCAAGCCGCGGTTACGCCGTTTTGGGCGACGCCTTGTACGGTTCTTCCGTTCCATTTGGACCGGAACAGGACGACCCGCGCGCGCGGGCGATTGCTCTGCATGCGCGATATTTAAGTTTTAATCATCCTATGCGGGACGAACGAATTGAAATCCTCGCCCCGCTGCCAGATTATTGGCAAGGAGGCGATTGCAATGAAAAGTAAAAAAAGAACAACAGTTACAAATACGTCACAGTATGAATCCCAAAAGCCGGAAATCAGCGGTTCAGAATCGACTCCGGTTAATTCAGTTACCCGGTTGAGAACAGCCGCTCGCGCTGCGTCTGGCAAAGAGCCGCAAACCTCCCTTGCAAGTTTGCGTTCTGAGCAGCTTCGTTTGATTACAATCGGCGTGCTGATACTTGCAATGTTTGCTCTGGGGGCGATTTTTGTTTATGCCAAATCGGTTTTGATACCGTTTGTTCTGGCGATGTTCATTTCGATTCTTGTGTCGCCGGTTCAAACGTGGCTTGTCGTTCGCGCCAAGCTGCCGTTTTGGGTCGGGTTCACAGCCGCTTTGCTGGTGGTTTTGAGCGTGGTTGCCGCGTTTGTTGGGCTTTTGACAATATCTGTCAACTCGGTGGTTGCGGGTATTCGCGAGTACGGTCAACAGCTTATCGTATCTATTGACCAGACTACTCAATGGCTCAATAAATGGACAGAACAATGGGGGTATAGCGTTGATTTGGACACTCTGAAACTCAACGCGCAGGAAGTGTTGAGAAACCTGGCAACCGCTTCCATGTCGATATTTCAATCTGTGCTGCAAACCATGTTATTCCTGACGGTCTTTTTGATTTTGATTCTTCTTGGGAAAGATCCTTATGCGGCTAGTCAAGGTTTTTTGGCTCAGATTGAATCGGCAACCAGAAAGTACATTTTTATCAAGACGGTTATCTCTGCCGTTACCGGCGTTGGCGCATGGCTGATTCTGAAATGGCTCAACTGCCCGATGGCGGAAATGATAGGCGTTGTTACATTTATTTTGAACTATATCCCGTCTATCGGATCCATTCTGGCGACGTTTTTGCCGATTCCGCTTGTTCTGGCTCAATTTGGCCCTTCCTGGAAAATCTTTTGGGTTTTGCTTTTGTTGGGAATCCTCCAAAATTTGATGGGCAACCTGATCGAACCGAAGATTCAGGGCAAGGGGCTCAAATTGCACCCGGTTGCAATTCTGCTTTCGCTTGCTTTTTGGGGCTTGCTTTGGGGACCGGTTGGAATGTTTTTGGCGGCGCCGATTGCCGCTGTTATTCGCGTCGTCCTCGATAATTTTGAAACGACTCGCCCGATTGCCCGGTTGATGGGCGGAACGCCGTTTGACGAGGTTTTCACGCTCAAAGAAGAAGATTAGCCCCTTACGTTCGCGTAACAATTTCCAAAGATTAAAATCAATATGAATGTCGATAACATAAACCTGACTTACGACGCCGTTCACGGGTACATTCCGTTTACTTCTTCAGACAATCTCGCGCCGGGAGAGACGTCTGAACGCATGCTCATCGACAACCCGTGGGTTCAGCGTCTGCGGCAGATACATCAGCTTCAAACGGCATGGTGGGTTTTCCCAACGGCGGAACACACGCGATTTCAGCACGTCTTAGGCGCGATGCATCTGGCGTCGCGAACGGTTAATTGGCTTTACGATTCCCTGGTCGAAGCGATTGGCAAGCTGGGGCTGGCGGATACTCAACCCGTTCCGAGCATCGGTTACGTAGAAGCTCTGGCGCGAGTTGCCGGACTGCTTCACGACGTTGGTCACGGTCCGTTTGGACATTTCTTCGACCGCCATTTTCTGCGAGATTACGAATTCAACGGACAGCGCTTGAACCATGAAGTTCTCGGCGGGATTATTATCCAGACGCAGCTGGCGGACGCGATTCGGGGGATT